>JAKSPP010000063.1 GCA_024404735.1 Oscillospiraceae bacterium
AAGCCGCTTTTTGTTGTTCCGTGTACATTCCTGTGCGGAAGTGTATTCTGCCTTTTCTGCGATTTGATTGCAAGAACGGCTTTTGCTCCTACAGAGCTTGCCATTGGCACGGTAACCTCTATCTTCGGAGCACCGGTTGTCATATATATGATGGTCCGGCGCAAGAAGGAGGTATAAGCTTTGAGTTTTTATTTTGAGACAAAACACCTGTGCGTCGGGTATAACGGGAAGGCTCTGATAGGCGATATTAATATTGAGCTGCCTAAAGGGAAAATAATGACCCTCATAGGACCTCACGGTGCGGGCAAGTCCACAATATTAAAGTCAATCACGAAGCATCTCACTCCGGTGTCGGGTGAAAGCTTCATTGACTCAAAAGAATTGGGCAGATGGGATAACAAAGCCTTCGCACAGAAGGCTGCGGTTGTTTTAACCGAGAGAGTCAGGCCGGAGCTTATGACCTGTGCCGAGGTTGTCAGTATGGGCAGATATCCGTATACAGGTATGTTCGGAAGACTTACGGATGACGACAAGCTCATTGTTGAGGATGCCTTAAAAAAGGTTCATGCGCTTTCTCTCGCCGGTCAGGATTTTTCAACGCTTTCCGACGGACAGCGACAGAGAATTATGCTTGCAAGAGCAATCTGTCAGCAGCCCGAGGTAATAATTCTCGATGAGCCTACAGCTTATCTTGATATAAGACATAAAATAGAGCTCCTTGATATTCTCAGCACGATGTCAAGGGAAGAGAATATTACCGTAATAATGTCACTTCATGAAATTGACCTTGCAATGAAGGCTTCGGATTTTCTTCTATGTGTCAAAGGCGATAGGATAGCAGGCTTCGGTACTCCCGAGGAGGTTCTGGCATCTAAAAGCATTGAAGCTCTTTATGATATGGATAAAGGAAGCTTTGATGCAATGTTTGGCTCTGTGGAGCTGAAAAAGACAGATGGGAATCCTGAGGTTTTCGTTGTCGGAGGTGCAGGAACAGGCATTGTCTGGTACAGGACGCTTCAGAAACACAGAATACCGTTTTCCTGCGGTATTATCTATGAAAACGATCTTGATTATCCTGTTGCATCAAGGCTGTCCGATAGTATTGTTGTTGCTCCGGCATTTACCGAAATGAATGAGGCGCAGTACGAAAGGGCCCTAAAGCTTCTGAGCGCGTCAAAATATTATATTGATGCCGGTGCTCCCAGGGGTGCCCTTAACAGCTTTAACGAAAAGCTTATTGCTTATGCAAAAGAAAAAGGAATCCCGGACTGGAGGGATACACTGTGAATAAAACCAATGTTCCGAGACTTCTGATTGCCGGAACGGGAAGCGGCTGCGGAAAGACAACCGTTTCCTGCGCCATTCTTCAGGCACTATGCAACAGAAGTCTAAATGTCGGTGCCTTCAAGTGCGGCCCCGACTATATCGACCCTATGTTCCACAGCAATGTACTCGGTACGGAAAGTCGAAATCTGGACCCGTTTTTCTTTGATGAAAACACCCTTAAGTATCTTCTTATAAGAAACGGAGAGGGACGGGATATAAATGTCATTGAGGGTGTTATGGGTTACTACGACGGCCTGTCAATGGATTCGTCCTTCTGCAGTACCCATGAGCTCGCAAAGAAAACAGACACACCTGCTGTTCTTGTTGTCGGTGCAAAGGGTGCGGCATTGTCTGTACTTGCGGTTATCGAAGGATTCGTGAATTTTGAGGAAGAAAGCTGTATTAAGGGAGTTATTCTCAACGGCTGTACCTCAATGACATATACAATGATTAAAAAAGCAATCATTGACAGATTCAAGGGAAGAGTAATTCCTCTCGGCTTTATGCCCACGGTATCGGGATGCAGTCTTGAAAGCAGACATCTTGGTCTTGTCACTGCAGCAGAGGTATCCGATCTTCGTGAAAAGATGCAGCTTCTTGCTGCCGAGGCAGAGAAATCCCTTGATATTGACGGCATTATCACCTTTGCTTCCTCTGCGCCCGCTATATGCGCCGAAAGCATTGACCTTCCAGAGCATGAGAAGGTCAGAATTGCCGTTGCCGAGGATAAGGCATTCTGCTTCTATTATGCAGACAGTCTGGATTTCTTAAGGCGCCTGGGTGCAGAGCTTGTATCCTTCAGTCCGATGAATGATGAAAAGCTTCCCGATGGTGTGGACGGACTGTATTTAGGCGGCGGGTATCCCGAGCTCTATCTTGATGAGCTCTCGGCAAATGTGAAAATGCTCTCCTCCGTAAAAGAAGCAATTGAAGGAGGGCTTCCGACTATAGCCGAGTGCGGAGGATTTATGTATCTTGGCTCCGCAATAGCCGGAAGACCGATGCTTAATGTTCTTCCGGGAGAAAGTACAGACAAAGGCCGTCTTGTACGTTTTGGATATATTAACCTTATTGCCAAAGAGAATAATATGCTTTGCTCTGCCGGTGAGTCTATCAAAGCCCATGAATTTCATCATTGGGACAGCACATTCCCCGGTGAGGCATGGAATGCGGAAAAGCCCGGCGGAAGGTCATGGCAATGCGCATATGCGTCAGATACCCTCTACGCCGGTTATCCTCATTTCCATTTTTACGCAAATCCCGATTTCGGCCTGAATTTCTATAAAGCTTGTATAAAGGAGAAGCATTCCCATGATCGAACAGATTAAGCCCATGGACATTGAGCGCAGAAGCTTTGAAATAATAACCGAGATACTCGGTGAAAGAAAGCTCGACCCCGAAAACGAGCTTGTAATTAAGCGCGCAATTCATACCTCAGCAGATTTTGACTATGCAGACAACCTCGTTTTTTCAGAGCACGCTGTATTGAAGGGAATTGAGGCTCTGAAGAGCGGATGCGATATTGTAACAGATACACAGATGGCTAAGTCCGGTATCAATAAAACAATACTTGCAAAGCTTGGAGGCCAGGTTCACTGCTTTATGGCCGAGCCCGATGTTGCCGAGGAGGCAAAGGCCAGAGGGATTACCCGTGCGATAGTCTCTATGGAAAGGGCCGCTAAACTCCCGAAGCCGTGCATTTTTGCGATTGGTAATGCACCTACCGCTCTTATCAGAATAAGAGAGATGATGGATGCCGGTGAGCTTAAGCCCGCTCTTATCGTAGGTGTTCCCGTTGGCTTTGTAAATGTTGTTGAGAGCAAGGAGCTTATTATAGAATCTGCTGCTCCCTACATTGTTGCAAGAGGCAGAAAGGGTGGCAGCAATATTGCCGCCGCAATCTGCAATGCCATGCTTTATCAGATAACAAGATAATGAATGAGACAGTAAGAAAGGATGGCAAAACCCTTCGCCTGGGGTACACAACCGGCTCATGTGCGGCGGGCGCGTCTAAAGCTGCCGCATTTATGCTCCTTTCCGGAATTAAGAAGGAGAAAATCAGTCTTGTTACTCCCAAAGGTATAGAGCTTAATCTTGACGTTCATGATATAGAGTTCGGAGAGGGATTTGTTTCCTGCGCCATTGAGAAGGACAGCGGCGATGATCCGGATATTACAAAGGGTGCATATATTTACGCAAAGGTATCAAAAAGCGAAGAGAAGGGCGTTCATATTGACGGCGGATTTGGTGTCGGAAGAGTAACAAAACGCGGTCTTGACCAGCCTCCGGGAAATGCCGCAATTAATTCCGTCCCCAGAAAAATGATTGAAGAAAACGCGCGGGAGATTATGAAGCTCCTTGATTATGACGGCGGACTTGATATAATTATTTCCGTTCCGGAAGGAGAGAAGCTTGCCAAAAAAACCTTTAATCCCCGCCTTGGTATTGTAGGAGGAATATCCATTCTCGGGACCTCCGGAATAGTTGACCCGATGAGTGAGAAGGCTCTTCTTGATACAATCAGGGTTGAACTTCGGCAGAGAAGGGAAATGGGCTCCGATTATGTACTGCTCACTCCGGGAAATTACGGAGCCGATTTTATTAAGGCAGGAATGAAACTGGACCCCTCTCAGGCGGTTATGACCTCAAATTTCATAGGCGATAGCCTTGAAATGTGTGTTGAACTCGGATTTAAGGGCGCATTGCTGATAGGCCACATCGGAAAGATGGTAAAAATCGCAGGTGGAATGCTTAACACTCATTCAAAATACGGCGATTGCCGTATGGATATTATGACGGCAACGGCTGCAGGCTTCGGCCTACCTGCCGATACCGCTTCCCAGATGCTCGAATGCGCATCCTGTGATGATGCAATCAGACTTCTTGATGAGCGTAATCTCAGAGAGAAGACTCTTGAAAAGCTGACGGGAAGAATAGATTTTATTTTGAAAAACAAGCTCCAGGAAAGAATGGAGATAGGCGCAATGCTTTTCTCCAAGGAATACGGTCTCCTCAGTGAGACAATTGATGCGCAGGCTATGCTCTGCAATATTTTGAAAGGATAATTCAGACTATGGTACATTTTGTCGGTGCAGGCAGCGGTGCTGCCGATCTTATCACGGTTCGCGGTTCAAGACTTCTTTCAGAGGCCGATGTAGTAATCTATGCCGGTTCTCTTGTTAATCCTCAGCTTCTTGATTATTGCAAAGAAGGCTGCGAAATCTTCAATTCCGCAAAAATGACTCTCGAAGAGGTTATAGAGGAGATTAAAAAAGCAGAGGCAGCAGGCAAGACAACCGTTCGCCTTCATACAGGCGATTCCAGCATTTACGGTGCTGTCAGAGAGCAGTTTGATGAGCTTATAAAGCTTGGAATCGACTATGATGTCTGCCCCGGTGTAAGCTCCTTCTTCGGTGCGGCTTCATCCCTTAAAACAGAGTACACCCTCCCCGATGTAAGCCAGACTGTTATAATTACACGTACTGCAGGAAAGACCCCTGTTCCCGAACGCGAGAGCATCAAGAGCCTGGCCGCTCATCGTGCAACTATGGTTCTTTTCCTTTCAACATCCTTAACGGAAATTCTCCAGCGTGATCTCCTTGAGGGCGGCTATCCCGGAAACACTCCTGTTGCCGTTGTCTATAAGGCAACATGGCCTGAGGAGAAGATTTTCCGCTGCACCATAGATACTCTCCACGAGGCGGTCACCTCAGACGGTCTTACCAAGACCAGCCTTATTATTGTCGGCAATTGCCTCGGAGATAATTATCTTCGTTCTCTTCTTTATGATCCGGGCTTCACAACAGAGTACCGCGAGGCTACTAAGTGAGAACGGCCATCTTTGCCTATTCAAGGCAAGGCTGCCGTACGGCAAAAAAAATTGCTTCTGTTCTTCATAATGACAATACAGAGCTTTACACTATGGAAAAATATCTTGAGGAAGGCTTTGCTCCTGTAACAAAGCCATCCTCCGAGCTTTACGGAAGCTTGTTTTCCGGATGTGAGAGACTGATTTTCGTCGGCTCCTGCGGTATTGCTGTCAGGCATATTGCACCGTTTGTCAAGGATAAGAGAACAGACCCTGCAGTCCTTTGTGTCGACGAGCTTGGAAAATTTGTCATATCTCTTCTATCCGGACACATAGGCGGCGCCAACGAGCTTGCTCTTATGCTTGCAGATGAAATAGACGCCGTTCCGGTTGTTACTACGGCTACCGATATTAACGGAAAATTCTCTGTTGACGCATGGGCTGCAAAGCAGGGATTTGTAATCGGAAATATAAAAAAAGCAAAAAGTGTTTCCGCTGCTATTTTAGAGCACACCGTTCCTGTCTCCTGTGCTTTTCCCATAATAGGGGCATATCCTCCCGGGACAGAGCCCGGTGAGGAGGGGGACACGGGAATAGTAATTGACTGTTTTATCCGTGAGCCCTTCCGCGAAACTCTGAGACTCATTCCGAAGAACGTTCATCTCGGAATCGGTTGCAGGCGAGGAACGGATAAAGAGAAAATAGAGAAGGTTGTCAGGTCGGTTTTTGCAGACAATAATCTTGATTTAAGATCTGTTAAATGTGCTGCATCCATTGACCTTAAAGCCGATGAGGAAGGTCTTCTCGCCTTCTGCAGGGAAATGGATTTTCCGGTTTCTTTTTACTCCGCCGATGAACTCAATGCCGTTGAAGGCGATTTCACGCCCTCAAGCTTTGTTAAGTCTGTTACGGGAGTAAATAATGTATGCGAACGTTCCGCTCTTTTGGGTGCGGATAAACTGATTATTAAAAAAACCGCCATGGATGGCGTTACAGTCGCTGCAGCGGCAGAATATTTGGAGGTGCGCTTTGGCTAAACTCAGCATTGTGGGCATTGGACCCGGAAACTATGAAAATATGACTGTTAAGGCAGACAGAGCTCTCAGAGAGAGTGATGTTATTGTCGGATACACTGTTTATGTTGACCTTGTTAAGGAGCAGTTCTCCGGCAAGGAATTTCTGACTACCCCTATGACACGTGAGGCAGATCGTTGCCGTATGGCAATAGAAAAGGCACGTGAGGGTAAAAATGTAGCTATGGTTTGCTCCGGTGACAGCGGAATTTACGGAATGGCAGCACTTATATACGAGATTCGCGGCGAGAGTGCAGAGCCTGCAATCGAGGTAGTCCCCGGCCTTACCGCAGCTTGCAGCGGCGGTGCTGTTCTCGGCGCCCCTCTTACGCATGATTTTGCGGTAATCAGCCTCTCCGACAGACTCACAGACTGGAATAAAATTGAGATGCGTCTTGATAATGCCGCAAAGGCCGACCTCTCTATGGCAATTTACAACCCCAAGTCCAAGGGCCGTCCCGACCATCTCAAAAAAGCATGCGATATCCTTCTCCGTACACTTCCCGGGGACAGAATCTGCGGAGTTGTCCATAATATCGGTCGTGAAGGCGAGAAGGCTGTCACAATGACCTTAGAGGAGCTTCGCACATACGATGCAGATATGTTCTGCACGGTATTTATCGGTAATTCCATGACTACCGTTATAGGCGGAAAGATGGTCACCCCCAGAGGCTACAGAGATGTATAAGCTTTGCGTCTTTGCGGGCACAACGGAGGGAAGAAAGCTTGCCTCATTTCTCGGCGGTCAGGAAAATGTTACTGCAACTATATGCGTTGCAACCGATTACGGTGAGCAGCTCATTTCCCCCTCGGATAATATAACGGTTTCAAGCAAACGCCTCACAAAGGATGAAATGAAGGAATTCTTTGTAAACGAGGGCTTCTGTCTTGTAATCGATGCAACTCATCCCTATGCTGCTGTAGTAACGGAAAACATCTCCTCTGCATGTGCGGAAACAGGAACAGAATATATTCGTCTTCTGAGAGAAAACTCGGGAGTTGCACTTTGCGGTGATGTTTTTTATGCTTCGGATACTGAAGCCGCTGCCGAGTTTCTCGCGGGAACAGACGGAAATATTCTCCTTACAACAGGCAGCAAGGAAATAGCCAAATACTCGTCAATCCCGGGCTTTGCGGACAGAGTATTTGCCAGGGTTCTCCCTATGGATTCTTCTCTTAAAGCCTGCAGCGATGCCGGACTTAAGCCTGCTAATATTCTTGCAATTCAGGGACCCTTTTCCGAGGAAATGAACATTTCAATGCTTCGTTTCACAAATGCAAAGTATCTTGTTACAAAAGACGGAGGAAGTGCCGGAGGCTTCGGTGAGAAGATGTCTGCATGCCTGAGAGAAAATGTATGCGCGGTAATAATAGGAAGACCGCCTCAGCTTGAGGGACTTTCCTTCGGTGAGACTATAAGGCGTCTTTGCTCTCGCTTCGGTCTGAAAAGAAGACCTCATGTTTCTGTTGTAGGTATAGGCCCGGGAAACAAAGAAAATATGACAGTCGAGGTGCTGAAGGCAGTTGAACAGGCTCAATGCCTTATTGGCGCCGAAAGAATGCTTTCTGCAGTTGCTTCCCCTTCACAGATGACCATTGAGGCAATAGCACCCTCTGCTATAGCAAAGGCAATAGAGGATGAGACGGAATTCTTTGATTTTTCTGTTGTAATGTCCGGAGATTCCGGATTTTTCAGCGGAACCAAAAAGCTTCTTCCTCTTCTCAGCGAATGCGAGGTTTCGGTTCTTCCGGGAATAAGCTCTCTTTCTTATCTGTGTTCAAGAACGGGCGAGTCCTATGAGGATGTTAAACTTGTTTCCACTCATGGACGGGATCATAATATCGTTGCCGATGTACGCAGAAACAGAAGAGTGTTTACTCTTGTGGGCGGAGAAAACGGTGCCGGTAAGCTCTGCAGAACGCTCTGCGAGGCGGGGCTCGGAGAGGTAACCGTTTGTGTCGGCTCAAAGCTCAGTT
>JAKSPP010000064.1 GCA_024404735.1 Oscillospiraceae bacterium
GCGGAGACCATGGCATGGTTTGCGGCCTAATCGCCGTTGGAAAGGTCCTTGGGAATCTCGACTATTCCCTTAAGCTCTGCCCCTTCGGGAAGCTCTCCCTGCTGTGCCGCCTTTTTTGCGGCAGAAACGAGAATATCATCAATGCTTTTCTTTGCAAGTGCTATGTAATTCATTTTTCCTTTTCCTTTCTCACATTTTTGCCTTTACGTCAACATGAAAGGCGTTTCTTGCCACATGCTTGCGCTGGTAGTCAAGGTCGTATTCAATATCCATTGTACCGCCGTTTTCACCTAAAGAGCTTGCAACACGATATGTGTTAACGCCCAGGGTCATTGTTCCGAAGGCGGTGTTGTACATAAAATCCTGCCTCAGTCCGTCGGAGAAGGTCAGGTTTGCACTGCTTTCACCGCGCCTTTTGACAACGACTCTGTCGGGGTGGATTATGAGGTCTGTTTTTGTTTCGCCAAGCCCTGTTTCGGCAACCTCGTTATAGGAAACAACGGATATATTTCCCCTTCTTGAGAAGGTTCCGTGAGTAAAAAACTCACTTGTCTCGATTTCCTCTCCGGGCACCTTTCTGGAGCTTCTGATTGTAATTAGAACTTCCTTGTTCATCTGTATCTCCTGTGTATCCTTTAAGCTGTGCCGTATAAAGCGGCACAAATACCCATAATTACATATAATAACAAATTATTATACGATAAAAGGATATTAAGGTCAAGGAAAAAAGCTTGGTGTAATATCAAAATTTTACTTGTTAAATAGACTGAAAAGAATTATAATATGTCTTTACTAAAACAAAAAGCTTTTCGGAGGTTATAAATATGAATTACGCAGAAGAATCCCTTAAAAAACATTACGAGTGGAAGGGAAAAATTGAAGTTGTCTCAACAGTTGCAACCGATAACAAGGATGCACTTTCTCTTGCCTATACCCCCGGCGTTGCACAGCCCTGCCTTGAAATACAGAAGAATGAAGAGCTCAGCTATGAGCTTACACGCCGTCACAATATGTGCGCTGTAATAACAGACGGTTCTGCAGTTCTCGGTCTCGGCGACATCGGTCCTGTTGCCGGAATGCCCGTAATGGAGGGAAAGTGCGTTCTCTTCAAGAACTTCGGAAATGTTGACGCAATTCCTCTTTGCGTTAAGACTCAGGATGTCGATGAGTTTGTTAACACCGTTTATCTCATTTCTGGCTCCTTCGGCGGCATCAACCTCGAGGACATTTCCGCCCCCCGCTGCTTCGAAATCGAAAGAAAGCTCAAGGAAAAATGCGATATTCCCATTTTCCACGATGACCAGCACGGAACCGCAATCATAACTCTCGCAGGTCTTACAAACGCACTTAAGGTTGTCGGAAAGAAGAAGGATGAGATTAAGGTCGTAACCTCCGGCGCAGGCGCCGCCGCAACCGCAATTGTAAAGCTCCTTATAAACTCCGGTGTTAAGGATGTCATTATGTGTGACAGAAAGGGCGTTATTGAAAAGAGCCGCTCCGACCTTAACCCCGCAAAGCAGGAGATGGCAGAAATCACCAATCCCAGAGGCGTAAAGGGTCTGCTTTCCGATGCAATTAAGGGTGCCGATGTATTTATCGGTGTTTCCGCTCCCGGAACCTTAACCGGAGCTATGGTAAAGGAAATGGCAAAGGACGCCATCATTTTTGCCTGCGCAAACCCCACTCCCGAAATCATGCCCGATGAGGCAAAGGCAGCCGGTGCAAGAGTTGTCTCTACAGGCCGTTCCGATTACCCCAACCAGATTAACAACGTTCTTGCATTCCCCGGTGTTTTCAGAGGCGCCTTTGACGTAAGGGCAAAGGATATAAACGAGGAAATGAAGATAGCCGCAGCCGAGGCTCTTGCCGGACTTATCTCCGATGATGAGCTCAGCGAGGACTACATTATCCCCAAGGCCTTTGACGAGAGAGTCGGTCCTGCTGTTGCAAAGGCTGTTGCCGAGGCCGCAAGAAGAACCGGCGTTGCAAGAATCTGAGGAGAAGATATATGCGTGAAATAAGCGCCGGACTTATAAGCGAAACAATCGCACGCCTCTGCATTGAGGCAAATATAAAGCTTCCCGAGGATATCAAATGTGCTCTTGAGTGCGGTGAGAACAGAGAAGAGTACCCCGTTGCAAAGGAAATTATCTCCTGTATAAGAGAAAACTATTCCATTGCCGAGGGAACAAATGTCCCCATCTGTCAGGACACGGGAATGGCAATTATTTTTCTGGAGCTCGGTCAGGAGGTCCATATAACGGGCGGCGATTTATATACGGCCATAAATGAGGGCGTAAGGAAGGGCTACGGTGAGGGCTATCTCCGTAAGTCCGTTGTACGCGATCCGCTTAGAAGAGTCAATACAGGGGATAATACCCCCGCAGTAATCCATACGGACATAGTGCCCGGGGATAAGCTTAAGATAACAGTTGCTCCCAAGGGCTTCGGAAGCGAGAATATGTCAAAAATCGCTATGCTCAAGCCCTCCGACGGAGAGCAGGGCGTTAAGGATTTCATTGTTTCCGCAGTTGAGGCGGCCGGCCCGAATCCCTGCCCGCCTATTGTAATAGGTGTCGGAATAGGGGGAAGCTTTGAGTCCTGTGCTCTTATGGCCAAGAAGGCCCTTATGAGACCTGTTGATGAGTCCAATCCGGACCCCTATTATGCGGATATGGAAAAGGAGCTTCTGGAACGCATTAATGCTCTCGGCATCGGCCCTCAGGGCTTCGGCGGAAAGACAACGGCTCTGGGGCTCAATATCATTGCAGCACCAACGCATATTGCAGGCCTTCCCGCCGCTGTTAATATCAGCTGTCATGTAACAAGACATAAAACGGAGGTGCTTTAAGATGGAGAAGATAAGATTAAATGCCCCTCTGTCAAAGGAAGCTGCCGAAAAGCTCAGGGCGGGCGATACCTGCCTCATTTCCGGCGTAATCTACACGGCACGTGATGCCGCTCATAAGAGACTTTGCGAGCTTGTTGAAAAGGGCGAGGCTCTTCCTTTCCCCATCGAGGATTCCGTAATTTATTTTGTCGGTCCCTCTCCGGCTAAGCCCGGCGCCGTAATAGGCTCTGCCGGACCCACAACCTCATACAGAATGGATGCCTATTCACCCATTCTCCTGCGTCTCGGTCACAGAGGTATGATAGGAAAGGGTGCAAGAAGCCGTGAGGTAATTGAGGCAATGAAGGAAAACAAGGCCGTTTACTTCGGTGCAATCGGAGGCTGCGGCGCTCTTCTTGCAAAGTGCATCAAAAAGAGTGAAATCATCGCCTATGAGGATCTCGGTGCCGAGGCAATAAGAAGGCTCGAGGTGGAGGATTTCCCCGTAACCGTCGTAATCGATACTCTCGGAAACAATCTGTATGAGCTTCGAGAAAATGTAAGCTCCGTAAGATAAAAAACAGGCACACAGCCGAAAAGCCGTGTGCCTGTTTTATTTTCAAAAACGATAATCAGTTCATTCTGACAATGGGTTTAATGGTCTTGCCGTTGTGAGAATCCTCAAAGGCCTCGTTAATCTGCTCAAGAGGATACTCCTTAATGAGCTTGTCGAAGGGGAAGAGACCTGCTTTGTAAAGCTCGACAAGTCTGGGGATGAATACGTGGGGGTCTGCATCGCCTTCAATGCAGCCCTTAAGGGTCTTGCCGACACCCATAAGCTCGTACTGCATTACAATGCTCAGCTCCTTGTCGCCGCTTGTGCCGACAACTGCGCAGGTTCCGTAAATCTTCAGGCAGTTAAGAGCAGCCTTCATAAGTGCGGGAACAGCGGTGGTATCAAGGCTGTAGCCGGCTCCGCCCTTGGTAATTGCCTTAATTGCTTCTGCAATATCGGGAGTTTCTTTTCCGTTAATAACGTGTGTGCAGCCAAGCTCTTTTGCAAGCTCAAGTCTGCTCGGAACGGCATCAACGCCGATAATGGTGGTGCAGCCCATAGCCTTTGCCATCATAACAGCGGAGAGACCTACACCGCCGCATCCGAAAATGGCGATGCTGTCGCCAACCTTGGGAGCGAGAGTGTTGCAGACTGCGCCGGCACCTGTCATAATTCCGCAGCCGAGAGGTCCGAGAAGGGCAACATCAACATCTGCATCATCGATTACGATGCATGCACGCTGGTCAACAACTGCATACTCTGCAAAGCTGCTCTGTGCAAAGAAGGTGGAAATCTCCTTGCCGTCAACTGTGGAAAGACGGTGGGTCCAGTCACCGTGGTGACCGCCGAAGTTAACGGGACCATAGCTTTCGCAGCCGCTGGGCATTCCCGCAATGCAGGCGGGGCAGTGACCGCAGGTGTAGTATGTAAGGACTACCTTATCGCCGGGCTTAACACCCTTAACCTCGCTTCCGACGGCCTCAACAACGCCGGAGCCCTCGTGTCCGACAATTGCAGGCAGGGGAATGGGAACAGAACGGTCAATAACGGTTGTATCGGTGTGGCAGACACCGGTTCCGGCTATTTTAACAAGAACTTCATTGGACTTGGGCTCGGCAAGCTCAACCTCGTTAATCTGAAACTTACCGCTGTCATCCCAAAGAACTGCAGCTTTCATTCTCATATTATAAATCCTCCGAATAATGTGGAATTAGTTTGCTTTCAGCATACATAAAATAGCAGATTATAAGGGCTTTGTCAAATAAATTGAGAAACGCTTATTTAATGACCTCTTGCTCTTGTTTTCAGCTTTGCCGCATAACCGCCACGCATATAGGAGACATCATAGTTGGTAACGAAAATATTGTTTTCGCAAATCTCCGCAACCGCACGGCGAATTTCTTTTGCGGCTTTTCTGGGGAGTATAACATCGATTTTTGCGTGTTCACCCTTTGAGCCCCTGCAGGTTTCTATAAAATAACCGCTGCCCTTTTTGATGAGGTATTCCTCAACTCTCTCGGTATACTCTGCGGGAACAATCATCATAACATCCATTGTGCCTATGGCAAGCATGGACTCGATTGTGGAGCCCAGATAGAAGCCGGCTCCGTAGCCGAGACAGTAGGCAAAGAGCCAGAAAAGGTTTTTGCTCAGTTCACTGATAAGGCCCGAAATAACAAAGGCCCAGATAAGAACCTCAACCAAAGCAAGTACGGTTGCAATGGTTTTGTTTCCCTTAACAAGAAAAACGGTTTTAAGTGACTGTATTATAATTTCGCATACCTTGCATACAAAAATAACCAGACAGAAAACAATTTCGGGCATTCCGGAAAAAAATTCAATCATTAATAATCCTCCTTGGTTTTTGTTTTATGATGAATTATTGTCTTAAAATTTAAAAAGCTCCGCTATGAGAATAATCTCAGAAGCGGAGCAAGTCATCAAAGCTTTATTTATGCCTTTAACTTAAGCGTGGTCAACTGCATACATACGCTCGATAAGCATCAGGAGCTTATCGGAATAACCGATTTCATTGTCGTACCAGGATACGACCTTTACGAATGTATCGGTAAGAGCAATGCCGGCGTTCTTGTCGAAGATGGAGGTGCGTCTGTCTCCGAGGAAGTCGGAGGAAACAACTGCGTCTTCGGTGTAGCCGAGTATGCCCTTAAGCTCGCCTTCGGAGGCCTTCTTCATTGCCTCGCAGATTGCATTGTAGGATGCGGGCTTCTTGAGATTTACGGTAAGGTCAACAACGGATACGTCGAGAGTGGGAACTCTCATGGACATACCGGTGAGCTTTCCGTTTAATTCGGGAATAACCTTGCCGACGGCCTTAGCAGCGCCGGTGGAGCTGGGAATAATATTGCCTGCGGCGGCTCTGCCTCCGCGCCAGTCCTTGACGGAAACACCGTCAACGGTCTTCTGGGTAGCGGTGGTGGAGTGAACGGTGGTCATAAGTCCGTCTGCAATGCCGAAGGCATCGTTTAAGACCTTTGCAATGGGTGCAAGGCAGTTTGTTGTGCAGGAAGCATTGGAAACGAAGTTCATGTCCTTTGTGTAGGTGTCTGTGTTAACGCCTACAACAAACATGGGGGTGTCATCCTTGGAGGGAGCGGACATAATGACCTTCTTTGCTCCTGCATCAAGGTGAGCCTGAGCCTTCTCCTTGGTAAGGAAAAGTCCGGTGGACTCAACAATATATTCAGCGCCGATTTCGCCCCAGGGGATATCTGCGGGATTGCGCATTGCATAAACGGGTATGAGCCTTCCGTCTATAATAATGCCCTTTTCGTTTGAGGAAACCTCACCCTCAAACTTGCCGTGCATGGTGTCATACTTGAGCATATATGCAAGGTAATCGGGCTCGCACAGGTCGTTAATTCCCACAATCTCAATGTCGGGGTGGCCTTGTGCCATTCTCATTACCATTCTTCCGATTCTTCCGAATCCGTTTATACCGACCTTAATTTTAGCCATTGTTATCTCCTCCATAAAATACCATAAACGTTACATACGTTTCACACAATTGTGATATTACAACTTATTTTGTAAAATGTAAAGAGCTTTTTGAAAAATAATACAAAATGGTAATTCAAATTATGAATAGAGCTATTAAAACGGGTAAAGGAAAATCAGCTTCCGGCTTTGAGAAGAGCGGACATATTCTTTTTGTAGGCCTCAACACCGGGCTGGTTAAAGGGATTGACTCCGCTCATATAGGCGGAAAGGGCACAGGCAAATTCGAAGAAATAAATCAGGGCACCCACGGATTTTTCACTCATGTCCGGCAGAGTAATAAGGCTGACGGGAACACCGCCGTCATAATGGGCCTTAACTGTGGCCTGCATGGCTTTTTCGTTAATATCCTCAAGGCTTGTCCCCACAAGATAGTCAAGTCCGTCGGCATTGCTTTCGGCGGGGGGGACACGTACGTCTCCTCCGGATTTCCTGAAGAAAACAACCGTTTCCTGCAAAATTCTCGGTCCGTCCTGAATAAACTGGCCTATGGCGTGGAGGTCGGTTGTAAACTCTGCTGCAGAAGGGAAAATACCTTTCAGGTCCTTGCCCTCGGATTCGCCGAAGAGCTGCTTCCACCATTCACCGAAGAAGCGGAAGCCGGGTTCAAATGAGGCGAGAATTTCAATGGCTTTTCCGTCCTCATTAAGAGCCCTTCTGGAAAGAGCGTAAGAAATGGCATAGTTCTTTCCGTTTTCGGACATGCAGTCCTCCATCTCGGCTCTTGCTCCTTCAAGAAGAGCTTCGATATCAATTCCCGCACAGGCAAGGGGGAGAAGACCGACAGAGGAGAGAACACTGTAACGTCCGCCTATATCCTCGGGAACGGGAAAGCTTTCGTAGCCCTCGCGTATGCACATTTCACGCAGGGCACCCTTTTTTGCATCTGTTATACAGATAATTCTCTCCTTGGCCCCTTCTCTTCCGTATTTCTTCAGACGAGCATCTCTGAATATACGCAGGGCAACAGCGGTTTCGGATGTAGTACCGGACTTGGATATGACAAGAAGGGAATAATCCTTGTCCTCAATAAATGACAGGAATCTCGAAAAAGCTCCTGTTGAATAATCCGTTCCGGTAAAGTATATGTTGGGGCAGTCTTTTTTCAGGAGATTATATTCGCAGCCTCTTATAAGCTCAAGAACAGCCCTTGCACCGAGATAGGAGCCTCCTACGCCGACTACAACTACAGCATCGGAATTTGTTCTTATTCTCTCTGCACAGGCCTTTATTCTGCCCAGTTCTTCTCTGTCATAGTTTTCCGGAAGCCTGACCCAGCCCAGAGGCTCATCGGCATTATCCTCTCTCAGAAGTCTGCGCTTTGCCTTTTCGGCACCTTCATAATCAAGAGGGGCTGATATATAAGCTTCGGAATGTGTTAAGTTCAGCTCAATCATTAAATATAATCCTTTTTGGGTATTGGGAAAAGAATCGGCATCTGCCGTCTAATCTATCATTATACAATCTTATCTGAAAATAAGCAAGGATAATTAGGGAAAAAGCCGTTTTCTGTTTTTGGCTTCGAATGAACAGAGAGATAGTATAATTAAACCGAACAATGAAAAAGCAAATAACAGGATGCCTGACAAAGGCTTTCGTTGTTCCGTTGCATAACAAAATTTAAGAGATTAAGCACTCCGGGAAGCTGATGTAAAAGACGCCTGCGTTTTCGCAAGCGTCTTTTGCACAGGTACTTCATACAACATGATTCATCTCACCAAAAAGAATAAGGGAGTGTTGCAAAATGAGAAATTTTGCAGGACTCCCTTTTTTTG
>JAKSPP010000065.1 GCA_024404735.1 Oscillospiraceae bacterium
TTTCAGTTCCGTAAAAATGAATAAATGCATAATAAAAGGGAACTAATACCGCATTTTATTATAAATTTACAGCTTGTTATACTATATATTATAAGAAAAAGCAAGTGTTTTTTTGATATACATTTAAAATAGTAAAAAATTACCAAAGTGCGCAACTGTGAATATTTATGGAGGATAAATATTATTGCATAAAATAAGGTGCGTTTATTGGACATCATATTTGGGATAATATCCTTATCGGATTTACCACCTGCCACCTTCGTAGGGGACGGCGTCCTCGACGTCCCGCAAACCCCTACGACAGTATTCAATGATATTTTTTTTCGGTAAATGTAAATATACTGCCCGTAGGGCGCGGCATCCCTGACGCGCCGGTCGTAGTAGTGTAATTGCTTTTGACTGAATGAAAAATTCATCGTCTTTTGTAACGATAACCGCATAGCATAATTCGCGAAAAAAACAATTCCTCCTATGAAAACATATGAGGGTAAAACTATATGGAATATTCACTGAAAGAATTATGCGAAAAGACAGGCGTAACCAGAAGAATGGTACAAGGCTATATCCAAATTAAAAAAGATTAGTTCAAAAACCGGCTCTTCTTAAGACTAAATTGGCATAAATGCTCAAGGCAATCTTGAAAGGCAAAAGAACATGTGATAAAATGCTGAAAAATTATATTATGAACGTATTTCGGAATAGTAATTGATCATCTTGTGGAAGGAAAATTGAAATAATGAATGCATATTTTGATATTTTTGGAACCCCCATTCCCTTTAAGGAAATTAAAGAATTTCGTTTGGTTCAGCGGGAATATATTTATCGTCCCGTCTATGAAGAATATACAGTACTTGAAAAATCGTTTTTAACGAAAACAATAACTAGGAAATACCGTTATGTAACTATGGCGCCATATGCGGCAATTGTTGATGAATCTGATCGTCGCTGGATCTTTTCGGGAAAAGGAAAGGACTTTAAGGAAAACATTGGTGTAGAGCTAATTAACGATCTTCGCGAAACTGTTGGAGATAAACTGAAAATTAAGGCAATTAAGGGTAAGAGATATCTTTGTATGAATCAAACTGGAAGAACATTTCAGGTATACTTAGATGAAATTCCGGTTCTTGTTCAGATGGAAGATGGACGTCCTATAGAAATTGATAAAGATAATCCGTTGTTTATGGCGCTGGGAGAGGCTAATGTTCCGGCTATAGATATCGTGCCTGCATTGTTGATTAAAGCAAAAGAAGATTATATTTTTTGGGGTAATGGAATTCAATTAAAAGACATTGAATCTGAATATAGGCGGCTTCAGATAGAAATGACTGAGTTCAAACAAGGCGGAACACAAAAGCTAATCGAGAAAAAAAGAATTGCAATTCCTAAATTGCCTAAATTTGTAAAAAAGGGTAAATCGGATTCGGAGTCCGTAATGAATAATTCGGAACCGGTTGATCAAGATAATTAATAGGCACAATGCCGATTTTTGATTTATGGAATAAGTTGTTATTTGTCGGAGAAACGTGAAATATGGTCTGATAATAACGAGGCTGTAAGCTAAAAATCTCCCCACCAATATAAAAAAGTTATTATATTACATATCCCCCTTTCTTGGATTTTCTTATTAAGTCGGAAAGGGGGATAATTTATGCCGGATATCTTAAAAATCCCAACCCAGGCAAGAATATTGTACACAATTCCTGAGATAATAAATCCATAACCAAACCACTCCGATGTTTCCCCGACTATCAATCTTTATTTTGAGGTGTAATTATGGATAAACTTGAGCTTCTTGAAAAATATTATAATAATCCCAATCTTTCAAAAAGCCTTGAGAGCATGAGCGAAGCGGAGCTTGATACCTACCGCAGTGTTATAACGGAAATGGCAGAGGAAAAGCATCCTATGGCGATGGAGCTTCTTGCCTATGATTACTACGGCGGCAGCCCTGCCTTTCCCTGCGACTGGGTAAAGTCCCGTGACCTTCTTCTGGAGCTTCGTGTGCATAATCCCGCCAAAACAGGTCAGTGGGCTAACACTCTCGGATATATTTACTATTACGGCCGCTGCACCGGAGGCATTCCGGATTACGAAGAGGCCTTCAGATTCTTTTCCCTCGGCGCTGCATATGGCTATTACGAGTCACAGTACAAGCTTGCGGATATGTATCTCGGCGGAAAGTACGTTGAAAATGACGAGAGGGCGGCATTCTGCCTTGTATGCAGATATTATGACGAAAATTATGAGGCCTTCCTTGCAGGCAATAAAAAGCAAAATCTTGCGGATATTTCTCTGCGCCTCGGGAATATGTTCCTTAAAGGAACCGGTGTATCAGAAGACCCTGTAACGGCATATCGGTATTTCCTTGTTGCCGAGACGGCAATTCTGGAGAGAATGGAGCTCTCATACTTCTTCGGCAATCAGAAGGTCCTGGACAGAATTCGCGAGGGCAAGCTTGAATGTCTGAAACGCATTTCCGTTGATACACGCAGTAAAACTTTCACATCGGAAGTACCGCTCGGCATTGATTCGGCACTTGAGGATAACTATGTAATAAGGGTAAAAACAAAACGGCTTAAGGACTCTCTTCGCCTTGATTCTGTCCGTATGAACCGTGGGGTGGAGGCAAAAAGGAAAATAGAGGTTTCGGCTCTTAAATATGGTTATCTTGAGTTCAAAGAATCAGTAGCTGACTACGCAAGATTCCCGGAAAAAATAGAAATTATGGGTGGAAAGGATGAGTTTTTTGCGGACTCGATTTCAGTGCTGCCCCTTGAAGGCGGTCTTCGTTCAATAAGCTTTTTCCACTGCGGAAGCAAAACAGCGGAGATTGTTTGCAGGGATTTCGGATATAAGATGAGATAAGGAGGAAACAACATGACTTTTGAGGATTACATAAAATTTCTTGCAAATTGTTTTTCGGAAAATACCGTTCCCGATATTGTCCCTTATCTTTCCGATGACGCAGTATACATAAGCAGAGGAAAAAATGTTGCGTCCGGCAGGGAAGAGATTGAGGCAACATTAAAGAGAAAACAGACCGCTACAGCAGTGGATAGTGTCATAAACCACGGATATGCTGCGGTTGTTAACAAGACCGGAAATCCTAATGTGAAAATCGGCGATAAGGTTGTTGCACTGGTTCAGTTTGATAAATATAACTGCACAGGTTATATGCGTATTGAAACAAATTCTTTAGCGCAAATTAATAAGCTTGATTTCTGTGTTGACTCCGAAACCGAGTGTACCTGTGAAACCGATGATAGATTCTCAGTCAATCATGTTCCCTTGGATGCCCATGATGCCATAGTGTACAGGGCTCTGGCTCTCGGAATTATGGATACGAATGTTATACTTAGCAAGCATGTGCAAAGATATGATATTTTCCGTTATATGGCTCAGACAGTCTGCGATTATATTTACGCATATGTTATTAAAGACTTTAACAAAAGAATTACGGATATAGCCGGCTATATGTATGCGACTGCAATGATTACCGCCGTAGGTCGTGAGAGGGAAAATATATCCGTTAAGAGCTTTTCACCTGTCGACGCCGCCAATGGCTTGATTCCCGAGGTTGATGAAAGATATCAGGGATGGATAAATGACGGATACGAAATGGGTAAGAAACTGTTTTTGGGTTTTACCGAGTATTTTTATTTAAGGCACCCCGATAACGAAGAACTGGAAAAACAGATGCTGCAGTCTTATATGGATATATGTTTGTTCGGTTCTATTCAGGCAAACAGAGATATGGATATGGGTAGGCCGTTTTAATACCCATTGCCGATACTCCCCCCAGCCGCCCCACCCGGGGCGGCTTTTCCATTCACCAAAACAATTTTTCTTTCACCATCACCAAAACAATTTTTCTTTTCCTCTTTACCTTTTCCTAAAAAAATGTTAAAATACCCTTTAGTCTGATTTTTCCCGGGGGTGCGTATATGGAAGAAGAACTCCGCAAGAATAATCCCCGGCACCCCTCTGTCTGGCTGATTCCCTGCGCCCCGGATATATACGATGCCGAGGGGGCCTTCGCCGAGTACGGCTCCATAATCTGGCATCAGGACTGTCGTGGGATAAGAGCAGGGGACATTGCCTATATTTACGCAACGGCACCACGAAAGAGAATAATCTGCAAATGTATAGTCACGGAGTCGGATATTCCCTTCTGCCCGCAGGAGGATGACGGCTACGAAATCGATGAGGCCTTCTGCAACAGAAGCCATAAAAGGTTTATGGAGATAAAGCAGACGGAAACCTACGATAACCCTCTTCTCGGCTATGGCTTTTTGCTTCAAAACGGCCTTACGGGAGCAATCCGCAGCCAGAGAAGGGCCGTGCCCGCACTTGCGGAATATATCGAAAAAACGGCAAAAGAGTGATATATTAAAGGAAAATCACGCAACTATTATCCGAAAGGAATTTTATACATAATGGCTCACAACGTTGAAACACGCCCCATTGACGTGTACAGGGACTACGTCCTCGGAACCCAGATTAAAACTCTCGACGAAATCCGCAACGCTCTCAAGTGCGTATTTTTTGATGAGTGGCCCGACAAAATCTGCGACGAAATCGAAAGCCGCATTCTCCGCCGTGCCCACCTCTCCGACGAGGAGTACTATAATCTCAAGAACGAATCAATGGAGAAGTCGATTGCCCTGACCTCCGCCATCGATTCACAGTTCCTCTCCATGCTTTTCGAGAACTTCGAAACCTTTGAAAAGCCTCTTGGAGACGAGGTTCTGGTTGTCGGCTGCGAGGCCGGTGTCGAGGCCTGCTACATCGCAATGCTCTACCCCGACAAGCACATCGTGGGCATAGATAAGTGCGCCCCCGCAATTGAGAATGCAAAGGCCCTTGCCTCCAAGTTCGATATTCACAATGCGGAGTTTTTCTGCGCCCCCATTGACCTTTTCAAGCACGAGCCCTTCGACAGCATTGTCTCCGTCCGTGTTGCCCACGAGAATCTTTCCTCCGCAATAGGCCTGCTTAACCCCTTCAAGCCCCTTGAGGAGAAGAGCCAGCTTGCATTCAATGACCTCAAAACCTACGGCAAAAAGCTCTCCGGCCTTCTTAAGGACGGCGGCTGGCTCGCCTCCTGCGAGCACCTTGTAAACGGTGAGCTCTACGGCTACCTGAAGAGACTTTACACCTCCGGAATCTGTGACCTTGCCGTCTCCATCTTCGATATTTCCGATACCACCGATGACAGCTTCTTTGCCTTCGTCGACGGCTACAAGAAGAGCCACGACAACAATGTCTACACAGTCTGGAAGAAGGCACAGGATGTTTACTGCAACTCCAACGGCGGTGAGGTTCACGGTGCTGCCGCCGAGTACCTTAAGTACTCCCGCGTAGGCAAGCTCATCTACGGCTTTGAGGCCTCAAAGGGCAAGGTCCTCTGCGCCCGTGTCGGTCTTTACGAGAGCGTAAAGGACAAGCTCGCCGCCTACTATAACTACGATGCCTCCAATGCTCAGGCCGTTATGAAGAGCCTCCGTGAGGCAGAGACAAATTACCGCCTTAACCCCGGCTTCTCCGTAAAGCGCCTGGGTCTTGAGGACTTTAACTGCTGTGATGATGAGGAGGAGAAGTAATCACCTTCTCCACGCCTGCAAAAATATGAAAGGATGTAAAATAAATGGCTAAATTCTGTCCCGACTGCGGCAAGCCACTTGCAAGGGAAGATGCCGCCTTCTGCACCTCCTGCGGAGCCAGGATAACGGATGCTCCCGCCCCTGCCGCTCCCGCTGCTCCTGCAGCTCTGGATGCTCCCGCTACCCCCGAAACTCCCGCCGCACCGATTCCCCCCGTTCCCCCTCAGCCCATGGGAGATCCCAAAAAGGGCAGGGGTAAGAAAAAGCCCGTTGTTCCCATAATAATTGCCGCCGCCGTAGTTGTTCTTCTGGGCGCCTTTGTCTTCTGCTTTATTAAGGGTTTCTTCGGCCTTGATACCCTCAGGGATAAAATCTTCCCCGGAAAGAATGATAACATTGTCATCACAACAACAGGCAAAAACGACAAGAAGTCCGACAAGGACGATGAAGACGAGGATGATGGGGATGAGGACGAGGACGATAAGCCCGCAAAATCCGATAAGTCCGATAAAGAGGAAAAGCCTTCTGCATTCAAGCCTTCTCTTTCCAAGCCCGAAACAGGCTCTGCCCCCGCAGTAGACCCCACTCCTTCTCCCAAGCCCGAGACAGGGGCTGCCGATTCCGGTGTCTCCACACGCCCCTCCGTTGCCCCCAAACCCGAGCCCACCCCCGAGCCCGAGCCTGAGAATACCTTCTCCATCGGAACGGTTTCCAATAACTATTACGAGAACAAGTTCTTCGGACTGGCTGCACAATTCGGCTCCGAGTGGACCCTTGACGACCGGGCGGCGATGGACGTTGCCACACAGACTGCAAACGGTTACTGGAGTACAGACTATAATGCCATTCTGGAAAGCCGCGGCCTTGTAAACGAACTGGGCGGATCTGCCGACGGCGGCCTTAAATATGTCAGCGCCAACATTGAGAAGCTCCCTGCAGAACTTGCCTATCTTGACGAGGACGGTTACATGGACCTCAGTATGGAGGCCGAGGACTACGCGGAAGTTTACAAGGAGATGGGCATAGAGCTTGTTTCTTCTGAAAAGGGCACAATCACCGTCGCCGGAAAGACTCATACCTGTATGATTATGAACACCTCCGTTTCCGGCATCCCCATGTACCAGAAGACGATTGCCATCAAGGTGGGAGATTATATTCTGGCCATCAGCATCACCACCGCATATACCGATGACGTTGATGAAATCTTCGGATATTTCTTTGCCATCTGAGGCTAAAAACAGATAATACACTGAACAGACCGGAGAGTAAAATCTCCGGTTGTTTTTATGTTTCTCCTTTTGCATATTGAAAAACCGCGGGATTTTTAATATAATCATCTCTCGGCGTGTTTGATTATTCTTCGGAAAGGTGGTGTGCCGGATGAGAGAAGCGGATTTTACAAAAGAATATCTTGCCGACTTAAACCCTCTTCAGCTTGCCGCCGCAAAGAAGGTGAAGGGGGCAGTGCTTCTTCTCGCCGTTCCGGGAAGCGGCAAAACCACCGTTCTGATTAAACGCCTCGGTTATATGATTTATGCCGCCGGGGTAAATCCACGCAGCATCCTTACGATGACATACACCGTTGCCGCAACGAAGGAGATGCGCGCCCGCTTCCGCGAATACTTCGGCGATGAGTATGCAGATGTTCTGGAATTTCGTACGATTAACGGAGTGTGCTCCAAGATAATCGAGTGGTACAGCCGCAATATTTCCCGTCAGGCGCCTTTCTCCCTTGCCGAATCCGAGGGCAGCCTTGCCTCCCTCATTGGCGGAATTTACAGGGAACTCAATGATGAGTACGCCGGGGAGAGCATAATAAAAGACTGCCGCACGGCAATCTCCTACATAAAGAATATGATGCTGACCCCCGAGGAGATAGGGGAGCTTGAAACAAACATAACAAATCTTCCCGAAATATATGAGAGATACTGTGCCTTCCTGCGCTCAAGAAGGCTTATGGATTACGATGACCAGATGGTATACGCTCTTGCAATTCTCCGCCGCTATCCGGAGGTCCTCGCCCACTGCAGGGAGAAATTCTCCTATATCTGTGTTGACGAGGCGCAGGACACCTCCAAAATCCAGCACGAGATAATAAGGCTCCTTGCCGGGGAGAGCGGGAATATATTTATGGTCGGCGATGAGGACCAGTCCATTTACGGCTTCCGTGCCGCTTATCCCGATGCTCTTATGAGCTTCGAAAAGGATTATAAGAACGCAGAGGTTATGTACCTTGAGGAAAATTACCGCTCCTCAGAGGAAATCATTGCCCTTGCCTCACGCTTCGTATCCAAAAACCTTTACAGGCGCAGTAAGAAGCTCGTCCCCACTCAGGGCGCGGGAAAGCCCGTGCGCATAATAGGAACGCAGAACAGGCAGGGGCAGTTTCGCTATCTCTTTGAGGTGGGAAAATCCCCCGCCGGGGAGACGGCGATTCTTTTCCGCAATAACGACAGCGCCATTCCCCTTATAGATTTCTATGAGAGAAACGGCATAGGCTACAACACGAGGGCCTGCGACGGCGCCTTCTTCTCATCAGGGGGCGTCAATGATATAAGGGACATTATTTCTT
>JAKSPP010000066.1 GCA_024404735.1 Oscillospiraceae bacterium
TCGGACTATCTCTGTAGGAATAGGTGCCTGAGATATCAAATCCGAAAGAAGCCGCAATATCAAGACCTTTGAGAATTTTTGTCGGGCTGAACATATCACTGCCTTTTTTTACTTCCCGCTCGTATTCTTCGGCATTTTTTGCCGTAGCTCCGGTAAAACAATGGTGTTGAATGCCGATTTTATCAATAGAAGCACCTTTTAAAATTGAATTTTCAAGAAGCATATAGTATGCATTGCGATAATCCTGCTTTGCCATTTGACATATATTGTTTGCCTCATTGAACACAAGTGTTTCGTTAGGGAAGTGTTTTCTTGCCAAGGCAGAGAGCTTTCTGGATGAATTTGAGAACTGCAAAGCTTATTTTTCGGCAAAAAATGCAGAAGAGAAGGTAGTGCGGGTTGCAGCCTGCCGGGGTGCAATTTCGGAATTCGGCGCAGAGGCCCTGAGGGAATTTGAAGCTCTTAACAAAAATATCAGAATACAGATGCGCGAGTACAATGATAAACTGGTGGACAATGTTATTCTGAGGGATGATGCCATGATAGGCTTTGGTCTTGAACCCATGGACACGGAGCTTTTCCATTGCGAAAGGGTTCACACCAGCAAATATGTTCTTCTCATTAACGAAAACGACCCTCTTGCAAGCTATGATGTTATTCCCACGTCACTTCTGCCCGGTCTAAGCCTCATTACGGTTGACGAGACATTTAAGTCGGCGGAAAAGTTCCTTTGCATATGCTCTGAGCTGGGATACGATATCACTCCTGCCCTCCGCGTGGGGGAGATAACCGCCGTTCACAGACTTGTAAGAAGAAATATGGGAGTTGGCCTCAGCATAGATACTGTTGCGGAGGAGCTTGCAACCCCGGGGACCGTATACAGGCCCTTTGACAGCGATCTTTTCAGCCGGAGCATTGATATTTTTATCCGTAAATCGGTTTCTCTTCCAAAGCCGGCCCGGGATTTCTTTGATTTCATTGTTAACAGAAAATAAATACTGTAATAACCATAAAAACACCTCCGCACAGTCGGCATTTGTAACCGATGGTGCGGAGGTTTTCACATTATGTAGGGGCAGTTAAATCGGCCATCTGGGAAGCCAGGACAGGAAATTGTCGCAGTAGGCTTTGGAAACGCTTGCCCCGGAAAGAACGGGATAAAACATTATGAAAAGTATAATGCAAAGAGCCGTGAAAACCGCAATCGGAACCAGTCCCGCAGACGGACACAGGACCCTTCTGCCCTTCTCATCCACAAGCTTCTCCCCGCCTTCGATGCGTTTGAACATATAGCCCAGAGCAAGGGTAAGGAAGAATACCGACGGGAAATAGTGATACTCAAAGCAGACTCTGGAAATAAAGAACCAGGGAAGAAGATTTGCAATGTATCCCAGAAGAATGAACACGGCCATCTTTCTTCTCTTTACAAGGGCGTCGTAGATAACGCAGGCCATTGCCCCAAGCCCCGCCCAGCAGATAAGGGGATTTGAGAAACAGCCTATGCAGGACTTGGACAGGGAGTCATCCGAATACTGCAGATAGTACAGAATCGGTCTTAAATCCAGCATCCACTCATAAGGGCGTGAGGAATAGGGATGGGTTGCATTTATTCCCGAGTGGTAGGACAGCATATACTGCTGGTTTTTAAGCACCGTTTTCGCGTAGGAAAGGCTGAAGGGGTTTCCGCCCCCCTCCCCTATTGAGCAGCGGCAGAACGGGATGTATGCAAGATAGTATACCACAAGGGGAATAAGTACAAAGGAAACAAGGCACAGAGATATATTACGCCTTGCATAATTAAAGAACGGCCTGTATTTCTCGTTTTTGTCGACAGTATACTTGTTGTTGATTGCCCTTTCCTTTTTGCCTGCATCAATATAGGAGCAGATCATATCATAGAGCCATATGAGTCCGAGACCGCCCCCCGCATATATGCACGTCCATTTAACGGAGGCGCCGATGCCGAAGAAAAGACCGCTTAAAAACAGCCATATATACTGTCTCTCCTCACTGTCACGCTTATCCCTCAGATAGGCAAGCATAAACAGGTACATAAGGATAGTGAAGAAAACGGAGTAGCAGTCAATGGTTGAGAGCCTTGTCTGGGAAAAATGCATAAAATCGAAGGCAAAGCAGGCTGTCATACAGACACTGACGGAGACAGATGCAAAAAGGAGCTTCAGGAGTATGTAGAGGGCCGGAAGCATCAGGACGCCGAATAAGGTCGGCATAAAGCGCCATCCGAAGGGATTCATTCCGAAAATACGGACCCCGAGGGAGGTTAAAGTTTTTCCGAGGGGCGGGTGGGTTGTTTCATATACACTGCTGTGGGTAATGAACTCATAGGCAGTTCTGGGGAAATATACCTCATCGAAGTAACTGCTGTTCATAAATGTTGAAGAAGGAGGAACAAGCTCCTGCTCATCAAACAATGCACCCATAGGTATCTCCGAGGCATCCATGGAGATATTGTACTTATCTCCCTTTTCATCGTAAATTGCAAGTTCGCCCATACTCATAGCATTTGATGCCTTAAGCATAATGGAACAGACGGTGTACTCCGGAGCCTCGAACTTTTCCGCCTCACACCACTTGAAAACCTTAGAGTAGGACTGTTCTATGACACCTGCGGGAATAAAGTTTTCTCCGTCTTCCGAAACGTAAATTTCATAGGTTCCGGATTTATTGCCGCAGTATGCAAAAAGCTTTGAAACAGAAACCCGCTCACCGAAATTGACTGTTATGCTGTCTCCGGCCTCAAAGTAAAACATACTCTCAGGAGCTTTTTTGTCTCCCAAACCACAGAAGGCAACAACAGCGTATATTATAGTTATTATTACAATTAAAACATAATCAAGCTTACCGAGAAGCTTTCCGCCCTCTGCCCTGGGGACAACGGAAAGCCCTTTTCTTTTGCGGGTAACGGATATATAAACCCAAAGAAGCAATATAATAAACAGCACGATTATAAAAGGCGCCGCTTTGTTAAAAAGGCCGGACATAAAATATCCCCCCACATAGCTTAAAATTACAATAATAATATACCAATTGTATAGGCCTTGTAAACATATAATCACGAAAAATATTGTACTGATTCAAAATATGTGATAATATTTTACATGATAAAAACTTTGCGTAAAAGCCCTGCTTTCCCGGGAGGAAAATCATTTTGAAAAAGTACAGATTCGGCGTGGATATCGGCGGCACAATTACAAAAATCGGTCTTTTCGATGCACCGGGAAGCCTTTGCCATTTTGAAGAGTTCCCCACAGACAGCTCATACGGAGGAAAAAATATCATTCCCCACCTTTCCGGGCGTATAAACGATATTATACTGAAGAAGGGCATTGAGCGCAATATTGTTTCGGGAATCGGCATCGGTGTTCCGGGGCCTGTTCTCAGGGACGGAACCGTAAACAAATGCGTAAATCTCGGCTGGGGCCGATTTAATATCGAAGAGTGCCTCGGAGAGCTTATGAAGCTTCCGGTTAAAGCCGCCAATGACGCAAATGCCGCAGCCCTGGGGGAAGCCCTCTTCGGCTCGGGAAAGGGTTTTTCACACATTGTTATGGTAACCCTCGGAACGGGCATAGGAAGCGGTATTATTAACGATGGTAAGATTTACGACGGTGCCTTCGGCTCTGCAGGTGAAATCGGGCATATAACGGTAAATCCAAGCGAAAACAAGGCATGCTCCTGCGGAAAGCACGGCTGTCTTGAGCAATATGCATCGGCACCGGGAATAGTTCGCCTTGCCGAAGAGCATCTTGCTTCATCCGATAAGCCCTCGTCTCTGAGGGATAAAGACTTTCTGAGACCCGAGGATATCTTCACGGCTGCCGAAAACGGCGACGGGCCTGCAAAAGAAATCTGCGAAAGCTGCGGAAGGATACTGGGTACCGCCCTTGCAAACACCGCAAACGTATTAAATCCCGAACTGATAATTATAGGCGGAGGTATGGGCAAGGCCGGAAATATGCTTTTTCTCCCGATACAAAGATATTTTGAAGAGAATGTCTTTCACGGCTGCAGCGGAGTTAAAATTCTTCCCGCAGCCCTCGGAGACCTTTCAGGAATATACGGAGCGGCAGAGCTTATGGCATAAATAAACCGATACGCTGAAATAAGCCCCGGCACTATGACAAATGGCGCGGATAATAATCCGCGCCATTTGGATTTATTTAATTGAGATGTGTAACAAATTACAGATGATTATAGTTTAATTAGCTTTTTATCAGCCTGAATCTGTTATATTGACAAATGCCCGGCACATCGGACTAAAGAGACCACGGGGCACTTACTTTTCGTTTCTTTCGGCAAGAATAATCTCAAGCTCACTGATTTTTGCGGCAGCCATTCTTGCGGAAAGCTCATGATAGAGCTTTACCTCTTCGGGGCTGAAGTGGGAACGGAGCCTGAGAGTATAATCCCTCTCAAGGCAGAGAAGACGGAGAATGAGCTCTCTTCCCTCGGGAAGAAGACCGATGCAGACGCGGCGGCGGTCGTTGGGATGGGGAATTCTCTCAACAAGACCTCTCTTCTGAAGTCCGTCAAGGAGAATTGTCATAGTCTGCCTTAGAATCATAAGATAGTCCGCAATACGGGAGGGCTCACTCTCATCGGGATGAATCATAAGGTAAGCGAGAATTCTGTATTCATTAAACGAAATATTGTATGGGGCGAAAAGCAGAGCATGTCTCTTTTCGCTGTTTATAGTGTGCTGATATGCCTCTTCGTTTCTGTTTATTGTAGCAAGCAGAGCGGTTAATTCCTCTTCGGAGATAATATTGTTATCCATAAGTACTCCACATATTATTATCTTTTTTATTTATTATAAATGTTTTTACTTGTTTTTTCAATCACAAAAATAAAAATGAAAAGCACTGTTATTTGCGCATTTTGTCCAAATATTATCTACTTGATTTGTTCAAAACATAGTATTTATTGTTTTTATAAATTGTTTCTTGTCTTATATGCGAAATATAGTATAATATTTGATAGTAAAAATATTTATTATTTTCTTATTAAGGAGAATAGAAATGAGTACATATACAGAAAGCCCCAATACACTGGAAATATATGAAAAATGTGATGTTCTTGTTGTCGGAAGCGGTGCTGCAGGCCATTCCGCCGCAATTGCCGCCGCAAGAGCAGGCTGCAAGGACGTCGTTCTTATGGAGCGTTACGGATATTCCGGCGGTGATGTTACCGGCGGCTACGTAATTATGGTTCCCAACCTCAGCTGGTACAACAAGCAGTTTGTCAGAGGACTTATGGAGGAGTGGTTTGCACGCCTCTCCGTTATCCCCGACGCTGTAAGAGCCCCTGCCGGAGATGAGCTCGGCTCCGAGGACCCTGTTCTTATTGATTTCTGGAAATCCATTCACGACTGTGTTTCCCGCGGCGGCTACGACGGCTGCAAGCCCTCCTGCCTTGTACGCTCCGTTTACTTCGAGCCCAACCAGCTTAAGATAGAAATGGACAAGATGCTCCTTGAATATAAGGACAGCATCAGAGTTATGTACCACTCCTGGGGCGCAAAGCCCATTATGGAGGGCAACACCTGCAAAGGCGTTATTTTCGAGAGCAAGGAAGGAAGAAAGGTCGTTATGGCCAAGGTAGTTATCGACGCAACAGGCGACGGTGACCTCTTCTGCCAGACAGGCGCCCCCTATGCTTCTCTCGCAGACGGCGAGACCCGTTCCTCCACCACCGCTCTTGTATGGAGAATAGGCGGAGTTAACTATGATGCTTTCGAGCAGTGGAAGCGCACCCGCCCCGAGGCTGCAAATGCTCTCAGAACAAAGCTAAGCGAGATAGCCGGCTTCCGCAGTGCCGTTCTTCCCTCCAACCAGAACGACATTGTCTGGATTAACAACTGGCACGCAGATATGGACTGCACCAAAATTGCCGACCAGACCAAGACCGAAATGGAAACCCGCGACACAATGAGAACGGTTCTTGCCTACCTTAAGGAGGTCTGCCCTCTCGGCTTCAGAAACGCATTTATTTACGATATAGCACCTCAGCTCGGAACCCGTTGCTCCAAGCGTCTTAAGGGCGAGTACATTATGACCGCAAATGACTTTGCATTCTCCAAGGAGCACGAGGACGTTATTGCATGGCACTCCACCATCTGCCAGATTAATGACTGCGGCCCTGTTGAGATTCCCTACAGAGCAATTCTGCCCCAGAACGTTGACGGTATGCTCTGCCCCGGCAGACATCTCTCCGCAGACAATGTTGCCATTGACTGGCTGAACCTCATTCCTCAGTGTGTCGGCACAGGTCAGGCCGCCGGTGTTGCCGCCGCCGTTGCAGTTGCAGACGGAGTTTCCGTAAAGGAAGTCAATATAAAGAAGGTTCAGGATATCCTTGTTTCCCAGGATGTTCCCCTTCCCAGAAGAGATGACGTCGATGCCTCCTACACCGAGCTCTGCAAGGCTCACAATTACGGTCTTGATACTGCTCTTGCAAAGAAGGCAAAGGCTGCCGCCGAGGGAAAAGGTGAGGATATCAGCAAGTATCGTCAGTGGTAATGGAAAACAGACAGGATAAAAGCATCCCTCAGTCCGATAATAAAGATGCTCCGAAAAAAGACCTTGGCACAGACTTCTGGATGGATTTGTTAAATCCACCTGCCTGCAAAAGAGGCGAGAACTGCGATAACTGCGGGCGCTGTGAGCATTAAAATAAAATTCAAATTATAGATTAATCCCCCCGAATCTGTCATAATCAGGCAGAAATCGGGGGGATTTTTCGTTATTTTGAGTCTGAAATACGTTCTTCCAGAACCTCGTCATCATATTCAACATCATATGACCAGACTCTGCATATCTCAATAAGAGCTTCAAGACTCATATCCGTTTTTTCCCATAGTGACTTAATTTCGGCAACCGCAGCTCTAATAAAGGCAACCCTCTCCTCTACCCTGTCATCATACAGGGCATTGGACAGATGGCGGAAAATGAGATACTCCTCAAGCCTTGCAAGAGGACCCGAGGCTTTAACGCCTGCAAGCATTCTGTCACGAAGCTCGGAAAGCCATTCCTCATCCCAGGGTATTTCCTCCTCTTCCCCGTCATCCTCTATAGCTTCAAGGCAAAGGGGTTCGGGATATGAAAGAATTATTCTTCCCGCCTCCTCGCAGACAAGCCCGAGACCTATTTCCGTTCTGTCTGCCCAGAAATTACGAAAACGGGGATGGTCACGGCAGATATTGCACAGGATGTCCTCACCGCTTCTTATAATCAGGCGGCAAAGCCCTTCTTCATTAAGGAAGGGGCAGGTTTCGTCGGGCAGGAGCTTAAAATGAGGCTCGTCCCCCGCCTCAATATACGGGGCAATTTCCGGGTCCTTCATATATGAGGAGAGCTTATCCCCGTCAACATCGATTTCCCAGCCCCTGCAGCAGGTATGTCTGCAGGAGGAGGCCGTGCACTTAAAGGATTTATAGTAATTGGGAACAAGAGTTTTCATTCATCGTCGGCTCCATTGTAAGCTTGTTTATTCATTATTATATATTGTATGAAGTGTTATTACAATAGAAATATAAAATTGCCACCGGCATTCAATTCACTACCGCTCCCGCTCGAGTCCCATTGACAAATAAATATCCACCCGCATAGCGCAGTGTTCATAAAACAGTAACACTGAAAAATGAGCACTGTTGCTATCGGGTTGGCTAAGAAAAATTTGAAGGGTGATATTCCGCACCATTAGGTGTGGCGTATCACGCTTCTTTTCGTTTTATCTGCGTTTCCCCTTGCGTCCTCGTTGATTTGTACCAGACTTTAATTTCTTTGAACGGTTCAAAGCTTTCATGAGTACAGTAAACTCTTCAGGTGACAGGCTCTTGTAGTCCAGTCCGAGCTGGTGACACAACAGAAAAAGCTGCGTTTCTTTTGCACTTCCTTTGAAATTGGCAGCTTCTTCAATCCCTTCTCGGATCGTATCTGCAACAGATGTTTCCGGTGCTGTATCAAAATCCTTCGTGTGTGCGGAACGGATATCTTTTGCAATAGCATCCATATCATCATGAACCATATGCGCAAAGTAATTGTCTTCGTCAATATGAGCCGCTT
>JAKSPP010000067.1 GCA_024404735.1 Oscillospiraceae bacterium
CGGCGCACGTTCTGACCTTAACTTCCCCCGCGAACAGTACCTCGAGCGTTTCCACAAGAGAACCTGCACCTACACCGGTACTCTCCACGCTGCTACCCACTGCGATGCTCCTAACCACACCCTCCACGAGGAAGAGGTTGACAGAGAGCGTTACGGCTACACCCTTTCCGAAATCAAGCTCGAGCACGCTATCGGCTCCGGCGTTATCGTTGACCTGACCTGGATGTACGACGAGTTCGAGAAGGCCTTCAACGCTGCAGGCGGCGACCCCGCAAAGATGGGCGAGTGGGCTGAGACCCCCGACAAGAAGGGCGCTATCTGGCACATCATCACTCCCGAGGATGTTCAGGCTGCTCTCGATAAGGACGGCCTCGAGATTCGTCCCAACGACTGGGTTATCCTCAACACCGGTTTCCACAGATACTGGAGAAAGAACAACGATAAGTACTTCAACTACTACCCCGGCAACGGCCCCGAGCTCGCAAAGTGGCTCATGTACGAGAAGAAGATTAAGGGTATCTCCGGTACCTACGGCGCTTCCGACTCCGTTGTATGGCATTGCCCCTGCAAGGAGCAGATGCCCTGGCTCTACAACAACTACAAGCTCGCTACCGGCCGCGACATCGATGTCGACTACCCCGACTACGAGCCCTGCCACAGACTCTTCGGCCAGCACGGTCTTATGGCTGTTGAGAACGCCGGCGGTGATATCGACCAGGTTACCGGCAAGCGCATGATGATTGCTGCCTTCCCCTTCCGCTGCGAAGCAGCCGACGGCGGTATGGTTCGTCTTGTTGCCTGGGACGAGAACGCCAAGTGGTAAGATAATCCCCCTTATTGCGGGATTTACGGCGGTCTGAACAGGCCCCGGAACACAATTTAGGCTTTTACTTGCCCCACGGGAAACTGTGGGGCAATTTTCCGAATTTTTCTATTTTTACTTATTAAGAAGGATATAAAAATGAAAACACTTGCAGACATCAAAAAGATTGCTGTTCTCGGTGCAGGTACCATGGGCCCCGGCATTGCCCAGACCTACGCTATGGGCGGCTATCAGGTAACTATGTGGACCCGTTCCGAGTCCACCCGTGAGAAGGCCATTGCTTCTCTCAAGGCTCAGCTCGACACCTTTGAGGGTGCAAACCAGCTCAAGGAAGACAAGAACGTCATCATGAGCCGTATCAGCTTCGCTCTCACCGTAGAAGAGGCAGTTGCAGGCGCAGACATGATTCAGGAGACCATCGTTGAGAAGGTTGACGCAAAGCAGGAGCTTTACGCAACTCTCGCAAAGGTTGTTCCCTCCGATGTTATCATCGCTTCCAACACCTCCGCTCTTAACATCTTCGAAATCGTTCCCGAGCAGCTCCTCCCCCAGATGATTATCTGCCACTGGTATGCTCCTCCCCATGTCATCCCCCTCGTAGAGGTTGTTAAGTCCGAGCAGGCTCCCCAGGAGATGGCCGACACCGCTGTCACCCTCCTCAACAACTGCGGCAAGACCGCCGTTCTCATGAAGAAGTTCATCCGCGGCTACATTGCAAACCGTCTCCAGCAGTGCCTCAACCAGGAGGTATTCTACCTTATCTCCAACGGCTACTGCGATGCAGAGGCTATCGACCTTGCATGCCAGGCTTCCTTCGTTCCCAGAGCCTGCGTTCTCGGTATCTGCAAGAGAATCGACTTCGGCGGAGTTGATATGACCTTCAACAACTTCAAGAACAAGTCCTATGCCGCTCCCCAGTGGGATACCATCCCCTCCATCCTTCAGGAGAAGGTTGATGCCGGCGAGCTCGGTATCAAGACCGGCAAGGGCAGCTACGCTGACACCGGACGCGACGTCGAGGAAATCAAGGCAGAGCGCGACAAGTTCCTCTTCGAGGTATTTGACCTCACCAAGAAGTTCATGGCAGACCCCGTATAAGCTTAATAAAAAGGTTTATATAAAATTAATCTCTCCCGATTTTTTCGGGAGAGATTTTTTGCGTTATAAAAAGCCGCGGAAGAAATTTCCTTCCGCGGTATTATATTATTCCTTTTTCACACCTCGTCATCCTTCTGCAGCTTATCGCAGTTGCGGCTCATTTTGTCTATGAAAAGAAGGATGGTTTTTCTTTCCTCCTCGGTGAAGCCGTCAAGGAGAAGCTCCTCCCAGGCGCTTAGCTTTTCGCGGATAACGGGGATGAGGGCACGGCCGCTTTCGGTTATGTACATTTTGTTCTTGCGCCTGTTGTCGGGGTCCTGCTCTCTGCGGATAAGACCCTGCTCCTCAAGGAAGGAGGCGGCCCTTGCAACTCCGCTTTTATCCATGGCAAGAAGGGAGGCGAGAAAGTCCTGACTGGAGCCCTCAAAGTGCTCGAGGAAAAGAAGAAGCTGCGGCTCCGGACCACGGAGACCTGTTCCCGCAAGGGCTTCGGACATAAAGACCCTGTGCGCTCTGGAGATGTGCCCAACCTCTCTGCCTATGGTCTGGGAAATTTTGCTTTTATCATTATCCATAAAGAAAACTCTCTTTCCTGTTATCGTGTAAAACCATCCGTCCTTCAGGACTTAACCGGGAGGGCATCCTCGGGGGCACCGTCCTGAAGCGCCTTTTTCTTAAGGAAACGCAGAATGCTGATAAGATAGGGTACGGCAATGGCCATACTGAGAATGTCCGCAACGGCCTGGGCGATTTTAAGGCCCTCAACTCCCATAAGTATGTTCAGGATGATGAGACAGGGGATAAAGCAGATGACCTGTCTTGAAAGGCCGATGATGGCGGCGCCCACGGGCTTTCCGAGAGCATTGAAAATCTGGTTTATAATCATACCCCAGATATGTGCCGGAAGGACGATTATCTGAACCCTGACCATATATGCGCCCACATTTATGATTTCATTGTCTGTTTTGGTAAAGAGACCCACAATCTGGGGGGAGAAGATATAAAGAATTGTTCCGAATACAACGCAGATGCCAAGGCCGATTGCGGAGGTTGTCCAGAAGGCGGAGCGGACACGCCTGTAATACTTTGCGCCGTAGCAGTAGCCTGCGATGGGGGAGAAGCCCTGACCGAAGCCCATAATGGCGGAGCCTATGAACATGGTAATGCGGTTTGAAACGGAAACTGCGGCAAGAACGGAGTCGGAGTAGCTTCCGGCGATTTTGTTTGTAACAACGTGGGCAAAGCTCATAACAGTGCCTCTTAGGAAGGCGGGGATGCCCATTCTTGCAACCTCGGCATAAATCTCCCTTGAGGGGGAGAAGAGCTTAAAGGAAAGCTTGGTAAGGCTCTTTCCTCTGAGGAAGGGGATAAGAAGAACGCAGAAGGAAACAAGCTTTGAAAGAGCGGTTGCGGCGGCGGCACCGGCAACGCCGAAGTTGAATACAAAGATGAAAATGGGGTCTAAAATGAGGTTAACTCCGCAGCCGGAAACCATTCCTATCATGGAAAATCTCGTGCTGCCCTCGGAGCGTAGAAAATGACTCAGGCATATTTCTCCCGCCGTCAGGGGGGCGGCAAAAAGAATAAAGGTGGCATAGGAAATCGCGTGCGCCTTGCTTGTCTCGGTTGCACCGAGAAGCATTACAAGGCTGCCTCTGAAGCAGAAGGCAATAAGTGCAAGACAGAGAGAAAAGCCGAGAGCCGTGAAGAGGGTTGTTGATGCAACTTTAGATGCCTTATCTCCCTTGCCCGCGCCCAGAAGTCTGGACATATAGCTGGATGCGCCCATGCCGAAGCCGAGACCAACGGAGCGTATGAAGAACATCAGGGAGTTGTTTACGCCGACAGCGGCGGTTGCCGCTGTTCCAAGCTGGCTTACAAAATACGTATCCGCAAGATTGTAAAAGGTGTCGATAAGCATGGAAATAACCATAGGAAGGGCAACAATGGGAAGAATTTTGAGAATATTTCCCTTCAGCATCATTTCTCTTCGGTTTTCGCGCCTGAGTTCAAGCTCGTTACTATCTGCCATAATGCACTCCTCCTTTTTCAGAACGCCGTATCTGATAGCGGAAAATACAGCATCTGCAATTATTGAACTATCAACTGTTGCATTAACAACAATATTACACCCCCGGGAATATGGCTGTCAACAAAAACAACTGTAAAATAGATAAAAAATTTCCAAAATGTAAAAATTCCCCCGAAGATTTCTCCGGGGGAATTAAAACTCTTTATAAGGGAGGGGGCTTATCTGTTTTTAAGCTCCTCAATCATTGCGTCGATTTCGGGGTCGGCGGAAAGCATCATTTCCTTCCAGTCCTCCTCATAGGAGTAGGTGAGGTCATCGATGTCATCGGCTCCCTCAATGCGCTTTACATAGCCCTCCAGCATGGGAAAGTCCTTCTCATAGCAGTGGAAGCTGTTTGCCCTGTGGCTGTAGGTGCCGAGGGAAACGCCGAGCGCACCTGCGATTCTTTCCTGCAGGCAGATGAGGGCGAAGGCATTCATAAAGGTTGCCTTGCAGGCATCGTTGGAGCGGAAAAGAACCCTGCAGTGAAGGGCGCCCTTGCGGATGAAGTACTGAATGTGCTGAAGGCAGGCGGGGTTTTCGTTTCCGGGGGCAAAGTCGTGATGCCAGTCGCGTATGTCTATAACGGCTCTTCTGGAGGAGGGGTTGCGCTTAAGGTCGTTTATTACAAGGGGAATCTGCTCCGCCATACGGGAATGGTAGGTGTAGGCCCAGTTGCCCTTCTCGATTTCAAAGTCCAGAATACCGTCCAGCATCTCTCTGCGGTACTGCTGGAGCTCCTTGGCGCCGCCAATGAACAGACGGGATATAAGAGGCTCCGACAGAGGCTTTTCAACCACCATGGTCATAGAGCATTCCTTCTGCCTTGTATTGTAGTCGGCGCAGTCGCATACCTCACCATACTCGTGAAGAGCCTTAAGGGCCTCGTGGTATGCAAGGGGGAGGCTCTCCCCGGTGACCAGTAATTCTTTCATAAAATCAAAACTCCGTCCTTACTTCTTGCTTATGCCGAAAAGACCGCGGACAATGGCGCTTGTGCCGGAGCGCATTACGGAGGAAAGGGCGTTGGTTGCGGCTCTCTTTGCCATGGTTGCGCCGGAAACCTTCTTGCCGCCGGCAATGGAGTTTACGATATTTGTGGAAACAGAGCGGGAAACAGAGGATGCTGCGGAGCTTGTTGCCTTCTGAAGGGTTTTGGAGACGGCATTCTGCTTCTTGGCGGAGCCTGCCTTTGTGCTCTTTGCTGCGGCCTTTGCCTCGGCGGCCTCCTGCTTTGCGAGAGCCTTTGCCTCTGCCTCCTCCTGCTTGCGGAGAGCCTCTGCCTCGGCCTCCTCCTCCTGCTGACGCTTAAGCTCCTCGGCTGCGGCAACGAGAATTTCGTAGGCGGATTCTCTGTCAACGGCGTCTCTGTATTTAAGCTCGAATTCGTCGGAATTGATGAGCTTCTCGATGCGGGATGCATCGGCGGGACCCATAAGGGACTTGGGGGGGAGCACCTTTGCCTTCTCGACAACGGAGGGAATTCCGTTCTCGTCAAGGCAGCTGATTAAAGCCTCACCGACGGCAAGGTTTGTGATTTCCTCGGCTGTGTCAAAGGCGGGGTTGGCTCTGAAGGCACCTGCCGCCGCACGGACGGCCTTCTGCTCTGTGGGTGTGTATGCACGGAGGGCATGCTGAACTCTGTTGGAGAGCTGGGCAAGAACCTCATCGGGGATGTCGGTGGGATTCTGGGTTACGAAGTAAACGCCTACGCCCTTGGAACGGATGAGCTTTACAACCTGGGTAATCTTCTGTAGAAGAGCCTTGGAGGTGTTTGTAAAGAGCATATGTGCCTCGTCGAAGAAGAAGACAAGGCGGGGCTTGTCAAGGTCGCCCACCTCGGGGAGAACCTCGAAGAGCTCTGTGAGCATCCAGAGAAGGAAGGTGGAGTAGATTGTGGGATTCTGGGAGAGCTTGACGGAATTGAGAACGTTGATATAGCCCTTGCCGTAGGCATCGGTACGCATCCAGTCGCGGATGTCAAGGTCGGGCTCACCGAAGAACAGGTTGCCGCCCTCATCCTCAAGACGTAGAAGAGCTCTCTGAATTGCGCCGACGGAGGCTGTGGAGATGTTGCCGTAGGAGAGAGTGAACTCGGCTCTGTTATCTCCCACATACTGGAGCATTGCGCGGAGGTCCTTAAGGTCAAGAAGCTTAAGTCCGTTGTCATCGGCAACGCGGAAGGTAATGTCCAGAACGCCCTGCTGAACTTCGGTAAGACCCAGAAGACGGGAGAGAAGAACGGGGCCCATATCCGTAACGGTTATGCGAACGGGATGACCGCCCTCACCGTAGATGTCCCAGAAACGGGTGGGGTATTCCTGATACTGCCAGCCCTCGATGCCGAAGCGCTCGATTCTGGAGCGCATATTCTCGTTGTCCTCGCCCTTTGCGCACATACCGGTAAGGTCGCCCTTGACGTCGGAAAGAAATACGGGAACGCCCATCTCGGAGAAGGACTCTGCCAGAACCTTCAGGGTGATGGTTTTTCCTGTGCCGGTTGCGCCGGCTATAAGGCCGTGGCGGTTGGCCATGGAGGGAAGAAGAAAAATGTCTTTATCGCTCTGTGCAAACCAGATTTTTCCGTTTTTAAGCATACTTCGGTACCCCTTTATAATGAAAATTATTAATTAATGCACTTTCTGATGCAAATTTGCATAGATATGTGTATTATAACATCAGAAAATAGAGTTTACAAGAAGAAAATAGAAAAAGCAAAGCTCAAAAAATTCTTGTATTAATATAGACAATAATGTATAATAAAATGTTATTAAATCCCCCCGCAGGTTTTCGGCGGGGCTTTGATGAAAAGCGGATAAGAATATGAAACGTACCGATACAATTACAAAAGCCATATCCTTTGTTTTGTTTGCGGCCTTCGCAATATATCTCCTTGTTTTTGCCTTCAGGACCCTCGACGGCAATCTTGTAATGGCAGAGGCTGTCACCTCGGAGCTTTCCGCAGGGGGCACGGCCTCCGGAATTATCATACGCAGTGAGATAGTCCTTGAGGGCTATGATACATATCTCTCCACGTCCCTTTCCGAAGGCGAGAAGGTGGCAAAGGGCGGTAATGTCGCCGTTTCCATGAGCGGTGAGGCGGGGCTGCTGCGTGAAAGACGAATCAAGGAGCTTGAGGCGGATATAGAATATATAAGCTCTGCAAGAAAGCTTGCGGAGATAAGAAGCGATTTCACCGCCCATTCCCAGCAGGTTGACATCGGAATAAGAGACCTTCGCTTTGCCGTTGCCGCCCATGATGCGGGGGGAATAGTCTCAGGCGCTTCTCAGGTTAAGGCGCTGTTTTTCGGCGCCGGAGATACGGATATCTCCGAGGCCCACTTAAATGAGCTTAAAACAGAGCTACAAAGCCTTAAATCCAGCTACAGCGCCGATTCCGAGCCCCTTCTTGCACCGGAGGCCGGCCTTTTCTCCTTTAATCTCGACGGCTATGAGCACCTTGGCCCCGATGACCTGGGTAAGCTTCTTCCCTCCGAGCTTGAAGAGCTCATTGACGATAAGGAGGAGGTCTCCGAAAACGCCTACGGCAAGCTTGTAACGGGAAATTACTGGTACTTTGCCTCGGTTATGACGGTTCCCGATGCCGGAAATCTCTCCGTGGGCTCCTATGTTGCCCTTGATTTCGGAAGATATCTTTCCGAGAATGTCTATGCAAAGGTAATAAGCATAGGCCCACGTGAGGACGGACGCTGCTGTGTTGTTTTCCGTTCGGATAAGAAGCTTTCTGAGCTCCTGCCCTTCAGAAAGCTCTCTGCATCTGTTGTGTTCCAGGAATACAGGGGCATAAGAGTGCCCTCCGAGGCTATAAGAACCGATGACAAAACGGAAACCACCTTTGTCTGGGTCAACACGGCAATGAAGCTTGAACGTAAGAACGTCAAAATACTTTACTGTGCAGACGGCTATGTTATAGTCGAGCGCGGTGCGGAGGCATCGGCTCTCCGCGAGGGCAACATGGTTGTTGTCAGAGGAAAAAATCTTTATGAGGGGAAAATCATACATGAGTGATCTGGGCGAAGGTGAATTAGGTCGTCATACTTTATGCAGCACC
>JAKSPP010000068.1 GCA_024404735.1 Oscillospiraceae bacterium
TTATTGTTAGGTTTCTATCTTCTTGTGCTCTACCCCAACTATTGACATAGAGCCCAAAAAGCGCACAGCGTTGGTTTTACGCTGTGCGCTTTGGCTTTTCCTAATACAATCAGGCCCAGTCCTTAAAGCGGGTTTTCTCGCTGTGGCGTATGACAGCCACCTGATAGATGAGGTTTTCACCCCAGCCTATAAGTGTTGCAATGGCAACGGCCTTAAGACCCATTTTACCGATAAAGATATATGAAAGAATTGTTCTTATGCTGATTTGAATTGTGGTTCCGATAACAGGCGCCAGGTTCATTCCAGTTCCTCTGAAGTAGGATACGCCCGTGAAGCCCGTGAAGCTGAGGAAATAAAGAACGGAGATTGTCTTTATGTAGGTACAGGCCTCTGAGATAACCGCCTCGTTTGCCGAATCAACAAAGCAGAGAACAAGAGGGCGGGCAAAGAAATACATTAGTGAAGACAGAATGGCAACCGTTATAAGGCTTATTACAAGAGTAGTCAGAAGCCCATGCCTTATTCTTTTTCTGTTTCTTGCACCATAGTTCTGCGAAATAAAAACCGTTCCGGCCTGACACATTCCGTTTCCGCAGGAGTTTGTGAAGGCCTCTATTCTTGTGGCGGCGGTAAAAGCGGCGATGCCCGCTGTTCCCGTCGTGTTGACAGCGCCCTGAACAAGAAGCTTGCCTATATAAAGGCTTGACTGATGAAGTGCGGTTGAGGAGCCTCTTTTGAGAGTCTGCCTGATAAGCTCTGTGTGCTTTCCCACGTCCTCCTTTGTACATATAAGCTCCGGGTAATGCTTTCGGAGATAAACAAAGCAGGAAACGGCAGATATGCACTGAGCAGCGACGGTTGCGATTGCGGCACCGCTTATTCCGAGAGAAAGCGGGCCCACAAAGAGCCAGTCAAGGAAGATGTTAAGGGTTACGGAAACGGCGAGAAAGTAAAGGCCCGTTCGCGTATCTCCCACGGCATTGAGAACGCTTGTGAAAAGATTATAAAAATATGTGCAGATAAGTCCTGCAATAATTATGATAAGATATGTTGTCAGATAGTCCATAAGCTCTGACGGTGTGCTTATAAGGGCAGAAATAGGCCTCATAAATATGATGAACAGAGCCGATACGCCGATGGCAATTCCGGAGCCCAGTGACAGGGCAACATACATTTCTTTTCTGAAGGATGAGAAATCTCTCCTGCCGTACAGCATGGAAAACAGTGCCGCAATTCCGAGGCAGAAGCCATTCAGGAGAAAAATGCAGAGATTCATAATTGTACCCGCAACACCGACCGCCGCAAAGGCCTCTGTGCCGAGATACTTTCCCACGATAATCGTGTCAACGGAGTTATAAAGCTGCTGAAGTATATCCCCTATGAGAATGGGAACAGCCAGCCTTGTAATATGCGGAAAAATTCTTCCCTCAAGAAGATTGTGCTTTGCCGAAGTCATTTTTAATCCAAGAAGTCCTTTTTATTAAAAAGTGTTTAACGCCTGTTATTTTATTCTTAACTGAGAGAAAAGTCAATTGCCTGATTAAGGCGGCAAAAAACAGGAGAGACGGTTAGTCTCTCCTGTAAAATTAATCGGTGAGGAAGCTTTGCTCAGCCAATAACCTTCTTGGGGCAGACTTCCTTGCACTTGCCACAGCCGGTGCACTTTTCGTAGTCAATGACAGCGAGGTTATTCTGAACGGTAACTGCTCCGTTGGGGCAGTTCTTCATGCAAAGACCACAGCCAATGCAGGCGTTTTTGCAGTTCTTTCCGGCCTGAGCGCCTTTTTCCTTGTTGGAACAGAGAACTCTGACAGGGGCTGCTGCGGGAACAATGGAGATAATGCCCTGGGGGCAGGTCTTTGCGCATATTCCGCAGCCGATGCACTTGTTTGAGTTAAAGTGGGCAACACCGTTAATGATGTTGATGCCTCCCTCGGGACAGGCTGCAGCGCAGTCGCCGTAGCCGAGACAGCCGTAGGAGCAGGCTCCGTCACCGCCGTGAAGAAGCTTGGCTGCGGCGCAGGTTCTGGTTCCCTGATAATCGGCCTTCTTGGAGGTTGCCTCGCAGTTGCCGCGACACTTGGTTACGGCAACCATGGGGATTACTTCACCGGCCTCGGTTCCGAGAGCCTCGGCAAGTGCCTTTGCAACATCGGCACCGCCGGCAACACACTTGTTCGGCTTATCCTCGTCTCCGGAGACGAGAGCGGAGGCGTATCCGTCACAGCCGGCGTATCCGCATGCACCGCAGTTAGCGCCGGGCAGGCAGCCACGGACGATGGGGAACTTTTCATCAACGGGAACGGCCATATACTTGGAGGAGATAACGAGAAGAAGTGCGCACAGGGCGCCGACAGCGGCAAGAACGCCGACAGCAATAATAATGCTCATTTCCGTGCCCTCCTATTACTTGAACAGGTTATCTGCAATACCGGTGAAGCCCATGAAGGTCATGGAGGTAAGTGCAGCAGCCATAAGAGTTATGGGAAGACCCTGCCAGCTCTTGGGGGGCTTTGCGCGCTCAACAGCTTTGCGGACACCGCAGAAGATAACGAGGGCAAGACCGAAGCCGACACCGGCGGAGAAGCCGTCAACGCAGGACTGAACGAAGGTGTAGCCCTCGGAGATGTTAAGAAGGGTAACTGCAAGAACAGCACAGTTTGTTGTGATAAGGGGAAGATAAATTCCAAGTGCCGAGTACAGGGGAGGGAGGAACTTCTTGAGGAATATCTCAACGAACTGAACAAGAGCTGCAATAACGAGGATGAAGATGATTGTGGAGAGATAGGTCAGCTCCAGAGGAATCATAATATAGGTGTAGATTGCCCAGGTAACAGCGGAGGCCAGAGTCATAACAAAGATAACAGCGCCGGACATACCGATGCAGGAATCAAAATTCTGGGAAACGCCGAGGAAGGGGCAGATGGCTATGAACTGAACAAGAACGTAGTTCTGTGTAAAGATCATAGAGAAGGCGATAAATAAAAGTTTGGAAAACGGTCTCATTTTGCTTCTGCCTCCTTTGCGATTACGGCCTGAGCCTTAGCATTGTCCTCCTTGTTGTCACAGCCGAGGTTGCAGTTACCGCAGCAGCCGTCACAACCGATTCTGGGATCAAACTTCTTGCCCTTTTTGCCGAGTGCCCATACGAGAAGGGCAATTGCGGCACCGAACATAAAGAATCCGCCGGGAGTCTGAGTGATGATACCTATCTGGTAGCCCTCGGGAATGATGCGGGCTCCGAGAAGTGTTCCGGAGCCGACGAGCTCACGGATAACGGCGATGCCGCCGATTACGATGGTGTAGCCGATGCCCATTCCGAGACCGTCAAGGAGAGAATCGAATACGCCGTTCTTGGATGCGAACATCTCGGCTCTTCCGAGAACGATGCAGTTAACAACGATAAGAGAAAGGAAAATACCGAGTGACTCATAAAGAGCGGGGAGGAATGCGTGTACAATCATCTCAACCAGAGTAACAAAGGTTGCAATGACGACGATAAAGCAGGGGATTCTTACCTTGTCGGGAATAATCTTGCGAAGAAGAGAAACAACGATGTTGGAGCAGACAAGAACGAAGGTAAGTGCCGCGCCCATTCCGAGAGCGCCGGAAACCGTTACGGAAATAGCCAGAACAGAGCAGCAGCCAAGGAGAAGAATCAGAACGGGGTTCTCTTTGAAGATGCCGTTTGTAAAGATTTTCCACTTTGAAGTTTTCATTGTTTATTTAGCCCTCCTTCAGTTAATTTCGTTGAAGGCCTGAAGGGCCTGGTTTACGCCGTTTCTGACGGCTGTGGAGGAGAAGGTTGCGCCGGAAATCTTGTCGACATTTGCCTCTCCGCTTGCGCCGAGATACTTGTCGGTGTAATTGGGAAGGCCTGCCTTGGAGCCGACACCGCTGGTTTCCGTTCCGACATCTGCGGAAAGACCGATAACCTTGCCGGAGTTGTCAAGACCGACGGTAACAGTGACGAGTCCGCCGTAGCCCTTGTTTGCGGCGATGATAACATAGCCCATGCCGCTTGTTTCCCTGTAGATTTTCTGAATGCCGCCGATGCCGGCAGCACCGCCCATTTCTTCTTCGGAAAGAAGCTCAAAGCCTGTGGAGCCTTCCATAACCGCTGCGATGGTTTCCGCTTCCTTGATTCTTGCATTATCCTCAATTATGGGGGCGGTGATTCCGTTTACGTAAGCAAGAAGGAAGGAAACAACAAGGCAGATGCATACGAGAACGATAATGGGCTTTATAAGATCGTTAAAAGCTGAATTTTTCATTTCTCAGTAACACCTCCCAGGGGCTTGCTTCTTGTTCCGTTGTTGATGTAGGGAACAAAGAGGTTCATAAGAAGAATTGCGAAGGTAACGCCTTCTGCATAGTTTCCGAAGACACGGATTGCGGCGGTAACAAAGCCGCAGCCGAGTCCGAAAATAACCTTGCCCTTGTTGGTGAAGGGAGAGGTGACGTAATCGGTTGCCATAAACCATGCACCGAGCATTGCACCGCCCATGAAAATGGAAAGGATAGGAGTGCTTCCGCCGAATATCCATGAGAACAGGGCAAGGGAGCCGAGGTAGCAAAGGGGAATGATGGGCTTGATTACCTTGCGGACGCAGAGGTAAATTCCGCCGATGAGAATTGCAAGTGCGCTTGTTTCACCGAGAACACCTGCGTGGTTTCCGAGGAAGAGAGTAAGGAAGGAATCCCAGCCGAGAGTGCCGGCTCCAAGGGGAGTTGCGGAGGAGAGGGCATCGAGGGTTCCAATGTACTTGTAGCTTGTCATGGAGGTTGTGAAGGAGAACATCATAACTATTCTTCCCACAAGTGCTGGGTTCATAAAGTTGCAGCCAAGACCGCCGAAGAGCATCTTAACGCCGATGATGGCACAGAAGTCGCCGACGATAAGCTGCCATACGGGCATTCCGGAGGGAACGTTGTAGGCAATAAGAATACCTGTAACGACAGCGGAAAGGTCACATACCGTGACTGGGGTCTTCATAAGCTTTTCCCAGCCCCACTCGAAAAATACACAGAAGGCTGCGGAAATAACAACACGGATAAGTGCGCCAACACCGAAGAATATTACAGAAGCAATAAGTGCCGGAACAAGAGCAATAATAACGTCCAGCATAACCTTCTGAGTTGTGCGGTTACTGCGAAGATGAGGTGAAACGCCAAGTGCTAACTGACTCATTTTGCATTCTCCTCCTTTTCTTTCTGTTTTGCGGCCTTCTTTTCGGCCTCGGCCTTCTGCTGTGCAAGATATGCATTCAGAACGCCCTTTGCAAGCTTGTTTGTCTCAACAAGTCTGTGCTTTCCGGGACAGACATAGGAGCAGCAGCCACACTCCATGCAGAGGTTTACCTTAAGCTTCTTGAGCTCGGCTCCGTCTCTCTTTTCATAGGCCCTCTCGATTTCGGTGGGCATGAGGTTTGCGGGGCAGGTGTCAATGCAGCGTCCGCAGCGGATACAGGCAGAGGGCTCGGGGAGCTTGGAATCCTTCTCATCGAAGGCGAGAACAGCACCTGTGTTCTTTACGACGGGGGCGTCGAGGGATACTGCTGTAACGCCCATCATCGGACCGCCGAGAACTACCTTGCCCGGCTCGCTCTTAAAGCCGCCGGTAAACTCGATGATATCCCTGATGGAGGTGCCGACGGGAGCAATAACGTTCATGGGGTTCTTGATTGCGCTTCCGTCAACGGTAATGTACTTGCGGACAAGAGGCATACCTGTTGTGATATAGCGGGAAATAATTGCGCAGGTGGAGGTGTTGATTACAATGCAGCCTACATCGATGGGGAGCTTGCCCTCGGGAACAATGCGGCCTGTTGTGTTGTGGATGAGAACCTTCTCACCGCCCTGGGGGTAGAGGGGAGGAAGGCTTCTGACATCAACTGCATCGCGAAGCTCACTGTCTTCCTTTACCAGCGCACTGAGCTTTTTAACACACTGGGGCTTGTTGTCCTCAATGCCGATAATAATCTTCTTGGGGGAGTAGAATTTGTTCAGAAGCTTGACAGTATTGAGAAGAGGTGTATAATCATCCATCATGGTACGTGTGTCGGCTGTAACAAAGGGCTCGCACTCTGCACCGTTAACGCAGATGTAGTCAACCTTCTCGGGGTCGACATCAAGCTTTACGCCGGTGGGGAAGCCCGCACCGCCGAGACCGATAACGCCGGATGCCTTAACGGCATCGACAAAGCTCTTTAAGTCGGTTACGGGAACAGGTGCCATTTCTTCAAACTGGTCCTGAACCTCATCGCACTCGATTACGATTGCCTTGCTGTACTGGCCGGTGAACATGAGAATGTCATCGATTTTTTTGACCTTGCCGCAGACGCCGGTGTGGATCGGTGCGGAAACAAATCCGCCGGGCTCGGCAATCAGCTGTCCGATTTTTACGGTGTCGCCGGGCTTTACAACCGGAACTGCCGGTTTGCCTATGTTCATTGCCATGGGAATGGTAACGGTTTTCGGCGCCGGCATACGAACGGGTACACACTCGGCTGTGTTTTCATGCTGAGCCAGATGTGTTCCGTGCAGTATTTTGTTGAACACGTAAACTTCCTCCTTTTGTGGATATATACTAAAAATTTTATTTTTAACAATGTTATTGTTCATAAAATAACAAACAAAAATATGAACGCATTCTAAAAATATTCTATTATTATAACTCACTTTTTCTTATTATGCAAGGAGAAATAGAGTGAAAAACATCCAAAAAAAACCTATAATAATTGCTGTTTTCACTATAATAATTCTATGTCTTTTGCTGTACCTGAAACAGGGCTTTTCATCCGGCGAAAAAGTCGGTAACGGGCAGACGATAACGAAGACGGGCTTTGCTCTTGATACTGTTGTTTCAGTCACGGTTTACGACAAAAAGGACGAGGCTGCCGCCGCCGAGGCCATTGCCCTGTGCTCGGATTTTGAGGACATTTTCTCAAGGACAAAAGAGGGAAGTATGCTCTGGGAATTCAATAACGGTGCAGAGCTTCCCTCCTCCTCCGAGCTTGCCTCCGTTATCTCGTCTGCCCGGTATTACAGCGGGATATCCTCCGGTGCCTTCAGTATAACTATGGGAGGAGTAAGCTCTCTTTATGATTTCACGGGAGAAAATAACATTCCTCCGGATGCTTCTCTTGTTACAAAGGCGCTTGAGCACAGCGGAGACGATAAAATAATTATATCCGGGGATACTCTGAAGCTCGCCGATTTCGAAACAAAGGCAGATCTGGGCGCCATTGCCAAGGGATATATTGCAGACAGAATAAAAGAGTATCTGGAAAGCAAGGGCGTTAAAAGGGGAATAATTGACCTTGGCGGAAACATTCTCTGCTTCGGCGGCAAGCCGGACGGCAGTAATTATAATATCGGTATTCAGTATCCTCTTAAAAACTCAAGGGAGTACCTGTGTGCCATCTCTGTGAACACAGCCTCCGTTGTCACCTCCGGGGTATACGAAAGGTCCTTCACATATGAAGGCGAGCTTTATCATCATATCCTTAATCCCGAAACGGGGCTTCCCGTCAAAAACGGTCTTGTATCGGTCACCATAGTATCCGATTCCTCGGAAAAGGCGGACGCTCTTTCGACCACCTGCTTCGTCCTCGGTAAGGAAAAGGGGCTGGAGCTTGTTAATTCGATGGAAGATACTTATGCGGCCTTTGTAGACGAGAATCTTAACATCTATTATTCAGACGGGTTTGAAGCACAGCTGAGCAAAGCTTCATAATCGGGACGATAAAAATTTTTAAAAATTTTTAAAATGGTACTTGACTTTTAGCTGTATAGGTGTTAATCTATATCAGCTTGCGGGTGTAGTTCAATGGTAGAACACCAGCCTTCCAAGCTGGATACGAGGGTTCGATTCCCTTCACCCGCTCCAGCTTTCAAGGCTGTTGCATATATGCGCCAGTAGCTCAGCTGGATAGAGCAACTGCCTTCTAAGCAGTAGGCCGGGGGTTCGAGTCCCTTCTGGCGTACCATTTCCCTATGGTGGGTGTAGCTCAGTTGGTTAGAGCACCGGATTGTGGTTCCGGGTGTCG
>JAKSPP010000069.1 GCA_024404735.1 Oscillospiraceae bacterium
AGTCCCTTAAGAAAAATGAGGAGGTTGACGAGGTCTTCGTAACGCCTTTAATAAGAACTAAGCAGACTGCGGAAATTTTATTCCCCCGCGCCCGTCAGATTATCGTCCCGGGCCTCAGAGAAATGGACTTCGGTGACTTTGAAAACAGAAACTACAAGGATATGGAAAACGACCCGGATTACAGAGCCTGGGTCGAGGCGCAGTGTGTTCCCGCCTGTCCCAACGGCGAGGATATGGAGGGCTTTGCCGCCCGCTGTGCCGAGGCCTTCGCCGGGCTTATCAAGGGCTTTATCGCAGAGGGCAGAGAAAGGGCCGTCTTTGTTGTCCACGGCGGCACGATTATGTCACTTAACTATGTTTTCTTAAGGCCCGAGGTTCCCTATTACGAGGGCACCATCAAAAACTGCCGTGGATTTTCCTACACCCTGGGCCCCGGCGATGAAAAGCAGCCCTTTACCCTTATTGACAGAAGGCCTGTTGAGGGCGGAGATTTTTAATCCGATACACATAAAGTATTGCCCCTCTGTGGAAAATTTTTTCCGCAGGGGGAATTTTTTTGCAGATTACGACAGAAAATGACATTTTTTCACATAGCTATGGATTGTTCTGAATAAATATGTTATACTAAAATGTATTTTTGTATACAGTCCTTCATTTCATAAAAAGACTTCTGCAGGGTTACCCCCGGAGAATGTCTGCAAGGATTATTATGTCAAAAAAATTAAGATTAATTATACTGCCTCTTTCAGCGCTTATACTGCTTCTCTGCGCAGGGCTGTTTCTTTATCTGCGGGGAAGCCGGGACGGCGTTTCCTCCCACGGGGCTCTTCACACAGAGAACGGAAAGCTCATTGGAAAAAAGGGCGAAAACGTTGTTCTTCGTGGCTACAGCACCCACGGCATTGCCTGGTTTGGAGAGTATATTAACCGCGAGGCATTTCTTTCCGTAAAAAAAGCGGGGGGCAATGTTATGCGCGCGGCGATGTATACGGAGGCCTACGCAGGCTATCTTGAGGACAGGGAGACAAATCTCGCCCTCGTTAACTCGGCCATTGAAATTGCAAAAGACCTTGATATGTACATCATCGTCGACTGGCATATTCTCGAGGACGGAGACCCCGGGGAATATACGGATAAAGCAATGGAATTTTTCTCGGAAATATCCCGAAGTTTCCCAAATGACCCTGCGGTTATCTATGAAATCTGCAATGAGCCGAACGGCGTTTCATGGGATGCCGTGTGCGAATATGCAGACGCCGTCATACACGTCATCCGCGAAAACTCACCGGATGCACTTATTATAGTGGGAACGCCCTCGTACTCATCGGCCCTTAATTCGGCCATAAAGTGGCCTCTTGATTATCCCAATCTTATGTATGCCTATCACTACTACGCAGGGCAGCACAATGATTTTGAGGCTCTGCGCATTGCCATTGAAAAGAATCTTCCCGTATTCGTATCCGAGTGGGGCGTTAATGAGGACGAAAACGGCGCCCCCGCCTTAGATGACGGAGAAGCCTTTGCAGAATACCTCAGTGAAAACGGCATAAGCAACTGCGTCTGGTCTCTCTGCAACAAGGACGAAGTATTCTCCGCCCTGAAGCCCGAATGCACGAAACTCGGCGGCTGGGAGGACGATGACCTTACGGAGGTGGGAAAGCTTATGTTTAAGTATCTGAAAGGAGGAAAACCGTGAAAAAGAATAAAGGCAAAATCTATCTTTCTTTTCTTATTCTCTTCTCGGCCGTATATCTTGTATGGCGAATAGGCTGGACCATACCAACAGACCATGGTGCTCTTTCTGTTATTTTATCTCTTATTCTTCTTATAACGGAGCTTGTTGGCGCATTTGAAATGTTTGTACATTTCTATATAAGTGCATGGAGCCCCGCAGAAGAGCCCAGTAAGCCCACTAAAATAAACGGCCGTATGCCGGATGTGGATGTTTTCGTCCCCACCTACGGTGAGCCCACGGAGCTTCTTCGCAATACTCTTACCGCCTGCCTTTCAATGCACTATGACAATCCCGAAAGAGTGCATATTTATCTCTGCGATGATGCAGACAGAGAGGAAATGCGCATTCTTGCGGATGAACTGGGCGTTAAGTATTTCTCCCGCCGGAACGGGAAAAACGCAAAGGCCGGAAATCTTAATGCGGCGATGGCAAAAACAGGCTCACCCCTTATTGCCGTATTTGATGCGGATATGTGCCCCCATCCGGATTTCCTTATGGAAACCGTACCGTATTTCCTTGAGGCAAACGGCTCGGTCAGCCGCAGAATCGGCTTTGTCCAGACGCCCCAGAGCTTTCGCAATGCAGACCTTTTCCAGAGTGCATTCAGGGCAGAGTGCATTATTCCCAACGAGCAGGACTACTTCTACCGCAGTCTTGAGCCTGCCCGCAACCGCACAAATTCCGTAATCTTCGGCGGCTCCAACACCCTTCTTTCAAGGCGTGCCCTGCAGAGTGCGGGAGGCTTTACGGAGGGTACTCTTACAGAGGACTTTGCAACGGGCATAGAAATTCAGAAAAAGGGTTACCGCTGCCTTGCCATAGCAAAAGAGCTTGCCGACGGTCTTTCACCGGAAAGTCTTTCCGCCATGATTCGCCAGCGCTCCCGCTGGGCAAGAGGCTGCATCCAGTCCGGAAGAAAGACGCGGATTTTAACAGGCCGCGGCCTGAGCTTTGTCCAGCGTGTAAGCTACTTAAGTGCCGTCGGATACTGGTATAACCCCATAAAGCGCCTTGTGTACCTTCTGGCGCCAATCTCCTTTGCCGTATTCGGCGTAACCGTTATGCGCTGCAACTTCCAGCAGATGCTTATATTCTGGCTGCCCATGTATCTTCTTGCCGTACTCGGAATACGCTTCTTCTCCGGCGGTGTCAGGACAGCAAAGTGGTCGGACATATACGATATATGTATGTTCCCCTTCCTTCTTCTGCCCGTTATCGGCGAAACCCTGGGCTTTTCAAAGCGTCGCTTTGTTGTTACGGATAAAAGCGGAAAGAAGGGCTGGAGTGCACTGTATCTTCTTCCCTTTTTAATTCTCATTGCCCTTTCCGTCATCGGCATTATTAAAACCGTATCTCTTACATTAATGCAGAACAGCACCAATTACCTTCTTCTTCTGTTCTGGCTTATTTTTAATCTATATGAGCTTCTCTTTGCATTCGTTTTCGTATGCAGTTGCGGGAAACTCCCGGCATCCCGATGTGAATCCGGATTTGTTCATGACCTTGGGGGGGATAAGGTACTGAAAACAAATCTTTTAAGCATAATACTCAGGATTCTGTTCCAAAAAAAATCTAAATAAGGAGGAAAAACCAATGAAAAAAGCAAGTTCTGTTATCCTTTTTCTTGCACTGATTGCAGCGATGGTATTTGCGCTGAGTGCTTCGGCCTTTGCAGAAGAACCCGCCACATATACCTATGAATACGGCAAGCTGGAACTCGGCTATAAGCTTTACACAGGCACAAAAGAAGCGAGTGTTTATGTCGTTAAGGTTCTGAACGGCACTGAGTCTACCGTCGAAGTAAAATTTCCCGAGACAATTACTGTCGAAGAAATAAATTATAAAGTTACTCAGATTGGCCGTGAGGCTCGTACCGATGAAACTGACTTCAACCCGTCAATTATCCCAACCGAATTCCAGCAATACGTCAGCAAAGTTACCATTCCCGAAGGAATCAATTATATTCGGGGCAACCTGTATACGTGGAAATACGAGGCTGACGATACCAACGACTATTATGTTGACGTAAGCGCCCCCACGAAGATTCCCGATACAGATAAAGTCCTTTCAAACATCCCTGCCTATGTAAAAAACAACTATACCGATGGGGCTCTGTATATAAACCAGTGCCTTGTCCGCGTTAAGCCCGATTATTCCGGGGACTTCACCGTTAAAAGCGGTACTGTCTGCATTCTTGCAGGCGCTTTTGAAGGCTGCAGTAACATCGGCAAGGTCACTCTCCCCGATTCTGTCGAGTTTATAGGCACCCGCGCCTTTGCAAACAGCTCTGTCACCTCCGTAAACATCCCCTCGGGTCTGTACGAACACAGCAATACTCTTTACAACTACACCTTCTATAACTGCACAAAGCTTGAAGAAGTTTCAATCGGCTGCGAGCTTCAGGATATTAACCTCGGCTGCTTCCAGAACTGCGCAAAGCTTAAGGGATTTGACTTCGGCAAGGTTAAGGGCACTATCTATGCACGTGCCTTTGCCGGTGCATTTGACCCCGCTGAAAATATCACACTTGATTTGTCCGGAAACACTTTTGCAGGCTACGGTGAGTTTGCAGGCTCAGGCATTGCAGGCGTTAAGCTTCCCGCAAAACTGGACTTTGAAATGTTCCGAAACTGCGCAAAGCTTTCAAACGTAGTATGGAACGCCACTATTACTTCCGTAGAAGTCCGCGCCTTTGAAAACTGCACCTCCCTCACTGCAGATTTCGGCGCAGACACAAGCTTTAAGGCAAAATCACTTCTGTATCGCTGCTTTGCCAATACAGGATTTACAGAAGTCACTCTGCCCGAATGCCTTAACTCTGTTCACCCCGGTGTCTTTGCAGACAACGAGCAGCTTGTTACACTGAACTGGGCAGCAAAGAATCTTAATTTGGGTTATCCTCTGTTTGCAATACTGAATGACTGCACTGATGGTGGCTCAGCCCCATACATGACTAAGACCACAACCAATCTGAGCAGTACTGACTATTGCGCAAAGCCAGATAAAAACGGACACACATTCATAACCACGCTGAACCTGCAGACCCCTGATAATAATTCATCCAAATATTATTTTTCCATGCAGCCATATCTTGAGACTGTAAACTACCGGTATGATGTTACGGAAATTCCGTCACAAGCCTTCCATTTTTCTCCCTCACTTAAGAACGTCACCTTCACTTCCCCCGATAAGATAAGCAAAATCAAAGATAATGCATTTGCATTCTGCCCGAGCCTTACATCCTTCCCCTTTGAAGATATGACCGAACTTAAGGAAATTCAAAGGAACGCATTTCTCCTTGGCGACGGTTATTACAGCTCCAAAGAAGTCAAGGAAATGACCGGCGATATTGCCTCCTATGGCCTTAAAGAAATTAACCTCGGGAAAACTAAGGTAGAGGCCATCGGCAATGCTGCCTTCCAGAATCAGATTCATGCCGCAAGCCTTGTTACTCCCGCAACACTGACCAAGGCACAGGACAATGTCTTCATAGGCAATACCTCTATGGAGGCAGTTACCATAAACGGTCCTGTCAGTGCATTCCAGAAAGTTGAAGTCAGCGGATCCTGGACTTCTTACTATGGTCTTCATTATTCATTTGCCGTAAAACCGTCAGACACCTACTATGAATACAAATACAGTGATTCTTACACCCCCTACTCAGTCGGCTGCGTAAACGATGTCATAAAAACCTTCAGCGTACCCAATGCCGGAGAATGTGTCGACGGCTGCAGTCTGTTTTCAGGATTTACAGGACTTGAAACAGTAACTGTCGGCAAGATGGATAATCTGCCGTCCAATTCTTTTACAAACTGCATAAATCTTAAAACGGTAAATCTTCCCGATACCAAAACCTTCGGCAGTGGAGCAATGTTCATAAACTGTGCAAACCTCACTGCCGTAAACGCACCTGAATTAACCAAGCTTTGCAAAGATACTTTCATACGAAGCGGAATTAAGAGCATCACTGCAGATATGATGCCCAAGGTAACCGAAATCCCCTATGACTGCTTTATATTCTGCAATGACCTTACAAGTGTAGATTTCCCCAAAGTTACCACTGTCGGCGCAAACATATTTATGGAGTGCACTAAGCTTAAGTCTGTTAATATGCCAGAGCTTACAGCACTTCCCGAGCGCGGACTTGCCGATTCCGGCATTGAAACCTTCAGTGCTGCAAAGCTGAATTCCATCGGCGAGAATGCATTCCAGAACTGCAGTAATCTTAAGTCTGTAAGCCTTCCATCTCTTACCACTGCTGCTTATCGCAGCTTTGCAGATTGCGGCCTTGTAACAATCACTGCAGATATGATGCCCAAGCTGGAAACCGTCGAAACCAACGCTTTCCAGGGATGCGGCAAGCTTAAGACAGTCGACATAACTGCCCTCACAATTAAAGAGCGTGGTTTTGCAGATTGCAGTATCGAAACATTCAAGGGTGCAAAGCTGACCACCATTGAAGCCAACGCATTCCAGAATAGCAGCAATCTTATTTCTGTTGATGTACCTGAGCTTACTTCGACTTCTTACAGATCTTTTGCAGACAGCGGCCTTAAATCCTTAAACGCTCCGAAACTGGCTACTGTAAGCACCAACACTTTCCAGAACTGCAATAATCTTACGTCTGTCAATCTTCCTTCTCTTACGACAGTTAATGAAGGAGGTTTTGCCTCCTGCGGCCTTCAGACAGTCACTGTTTCCAAAGATGTCACCTACGGAAAAGGCGCATTCCGGGATTGCCTTAACCTTAAAACGGTTATCGTTGAAGAGGGTGTGACCGAACTCAGTGACTTCATGTTTGATACATGCATCTCCATCACAACCATCAAGTTCCCCGAATCACTGAAGACCATCAACTGGGCTGCATTTAAGATTACCCTCAATTATTACCCCAATCCTGTCGGCCCCTTCCCCAGAATCAGAACACAGGTTCCCGCATCTGTAACTCTTATTGATGATGATGCTTTTGCAAACCGCGAGGTTGACCTCATTGTTATGGGTGCTCCCTTCATTGCAGATGGCCATGAGGGCTCTCCCATCGGCGATAACAGTGCCGCAGCTATCGGAACAGGCTCCCGTATCTACTATAAGACAGAAGCCGGAAAGACTTCCGCCGAGGATTACGTTGCAAGAACCATCTTTACAGGCGCTCCTCCCGAGATTATCGATGCAAGTGTTCTTGATGTCGTCTACTACTCCCTCAGCTTCAATACCGACGGCGGAAACAAGATTTCCTCTGTTACCGGTACCTACGGCTATAAGGTTGACCTCACCAAGTATGTTCCCGAAAAGGAAGGCTTTGAATTCGGCGGCTGGTACAGCGACAGCGCACTTACCTCCCCCGCCACGGAAATCACCCTTAAGGGAGATATGACCGTCTATGCAAAGTGGAATGAAAAGGGCGCAGCCGTCCTTCCCTTTGTTGACGTAAAAGAGGCCGACTGGAGCTACGACGATATCGCCTTCGTATTTGAAAAGGGCCTTATGAACGGCACCTCCGAAACTACATTCTCTCCTCAGGCATCCACAACCCGCGGAATGATTGTAACAGTTCTTTACCGCCTTGCAGGCGAGCCCTCTTTCTCGGCAGACTGCCCCTTCAACGATGTTGCAGAGGGAAGCTACTATGAGAAGGCAATTGCATGGGCCGCCGAAAGCGGCATTGTAACCGGTTACGGCGATGATGCCTTCGGCCCCGATGATTCAATCACCCGTGAGCAGATGGCAGCGATTTTCCATCGCTACGCCAAAGTAATGGGCTATGATGTCAGCAAAAAGGCAGACCTCGATGCCTTTGCAGATGCAGACAGCATCAGCGCATACGCTCTTGATGCCATCGCCTGGGCAAAGGAAGCCGGCCTTGTAAACGGCGTAAGCGACACGGAAATCTGCCCCCGCGGCCTTGCAACAAGAGAGCAGGCTGCAGCAATCCTCCACCGCTTCTGCGATAAAATCGCCGGATAAAAACAGCACAGAATAATAGTGAAGGGCGCGTTGCAAAAAAACGCTAAAAAAAGAAGCACTGAGACCTAAGAAAAGG
>JAKSPP010000007.1 GCA_024404735.1 Oscillospiraceae bacterium
CCTCGGGGAGGAAGCCGATGCCGTGTGCATAGGCGTCCTTTGTGGAGCGGAGATGGATTTCCTTATCGTTGAGATAAACCTTACCGCTGTCGAGGCGGTCAACACCGAGCATGGCCCTGATGGCCTCAGTTCTTCCGGCGCCGACGAGTCCTGCAAGGCCGAGAACCTCACCTGCCCTTACCTCAAAGGAGATATCCTTAACCGCATGACCTGCGGAAAGATGCTCGGCCCTGAGAACCACGTCACCGATATCGGCAACACGGGGCGGGAAGAAGGTTGCAAGGTCTCTTCCTATCATCATTGCAACAAGGCGGCTGGAATCGATATCGGCGGTGTTGACGGTATCGACATACTCGCCGTCCTTGAGAACGGTTATTCTGTCGGAAATACGGAAGATTTCGTCAAGACGGTGAGAGACATATACAATGGAAACGCCGCGTTTTTTCAGTCTGTCGATAAGGACGAAAAGCTGCTCAACCTCCGCGTTTGTCATAACTGCGGTAGGCTCGTCAAGGACAAGAACAGAGGCGTTTCTGATAAGTGCCTTACAGATTTCAACAACCTGCTGGTATGCAACGGAAAGGTCTGCAACCTTTGTGTTGACATCTATCTGGCTGAAGCCGAGATCGTCAAGAGCTGCCTTTGCTTTCTCGCGCATCTTTTTCCAGTTTACAAAAGCACTGCCCTCGCGGAAATCGTCGAGAAGAATATTCTCGGCAACCGTAAGGTGCTGAACCAGTGCAAACTCCTGATAAATAACGGAGATACCGTTCTGGATACCGTCCTTGGGGTTTGCTATTTTTACCTCTTTACCGCGCAGCTTGATGGTGCCTGAATCTGCCGGTCCTACACCGGACAGGCATCGAATAAGCGTTGATTTACCTGCGCCGTTTTCGCCCATAAGAGCATGAATTTCGCCGTGTTTTATGCAGAAATCCACATTCTGAAGAGCTTTAACGCCTGCAAAAGACTTGCTTATGCCGCGCATTTCCACTTCATATTCATATTCGGCCATATGAAAAAACTTTAACTCCCTCCGGATAAATTTTGCATCTGCTGTAAAATAATCTAAAAGAGCAAGTACACTTGTTTTACAAAAACACTTATAAAAATGCACTTATTATATAGGAGATGAACAAAGGCATTTTAATATATTTGATGTATTATGTCAACATAAAAAACATTGATACCCATTCCAAAAAAAGCACAGTGAGTTATGGCAATTTGATAATATTTTACAAACTGTTACATATTTAACAAAATAAATTCGGGCTTTTCATAATACTCACAGCTTGTTAAACAAAATGGAGGGCTTTTAATACAATTATCGCCCGGGAGGAGTGCTTTAAGCGCCGAAAACAGCCCGCCGGGCCTCTCCGGGCATCCGCAGGCAGAAGCAAAAACAGGGCGGGGTGTTTTCCCCGCCCTGTGTGCAATGCTTCTGCATATTATTAATAATTATTCATAGCTTTCAAGAAGCTTTTCCGCGCATCTTATTCCGTCCACCGCAGAGCTTGTTATGCCTCCGGCATAGCCCGCTCCCTCTCCGCAGGGGAAAAGCCCCCTGAAGGTCGGAGACATATAGTCCTCCCCTCTTATGATTCGCAGGGGGCAGGAGGACCTTGTCTCCGGTGCCGTCAGAACGGCATCCGGAGAATCAAAGCCGCGAAGCTTTCTTCCCAGAACGGGAATGGCTTCCCTGAGAGTTTTTGTTATATTATCGGGAAAGACTTCCTCCAGATTACAGAAAACCGTACCGGGACGATATGTGGGGACTACCTCCCCGAAGCATTCCGGCTTCTTACCCGCAAGAAAAGCCCCGACTGTAGAAGCAGGTGCCTTGTAGCAGGCTCCGCCCAAAGAGAAGGCCTTTCTTTCAATGCTTCTCTGAAGCTCAATACCCGCAAGAGGACCCTCGCCGGGCATATCCTCCGGCTTCACCGTAACAAGGAGAGCGGCATTTGCGTTTTCCCCCGCTCTTCCTGAGTAGCTCATTCCGTTTGTTACAACGCCTCCCTCTTCGCCGGCAGCGGCAACAACATATCCGCCCGGGCACATACAGAAGGTGTACGCACTTCCGCTTTCTGTTACGCAGTTAAGCTTATAATCGGCAGCGGGCAGCAGAGGAGCAAATTCACCGTACTGCGCCTTTCCGATATTTTTCTGGAGATGTTCTATACGGAGTCCCACGGAAAATGCCTTACGCTCCATGGCAACGCCCGAAGCATAAAGCATTTCAAAGGTATCCCTGGCCCCGTTTCCGAGGGCAAGAACAATTTTCTCCGACGGGATTATCCTTTCCACGCCTTCGCAGATGACGCGGGCGCCCCTGATGCTTCCGTCTTCTGTAACAAGACCCGTCAGTCTGGTCTCAAAATAAAACTCCGCACCGAGGGATATCAGTTCATTTCTTATATTTTTAAGAACTGTGCGGAGTCTGTCCGTTCCCACATGGGGCTTTGCGTCATAAACCAGACTTTCTCCACCGCCGAAGCGGGAGAACTCGGAAAGAACATAGCCTATGCGCTTATCCCCTGTACCTGTATTGAGCTTGCCGTCCGAGAAGGTTCCGGCACCGCCCTCGCCGAACTGAACATTGCTTTCGGGATTGAAGGCACCGCCGTCAAAAAAATCAGAAACCGTCTTTTCACGCTTCTCAAGAGCCTCGCCTCTCTCGATAATCACAGGTCGAAGCCCGGTGCGGGCAAGAATCAGGGCTGCAAAAAGCCCCGCAGGACCGGAGCCCACAATAAGAGGCCGCCCGGCTTCCCCTGTTACCGCAATTCTGCGTTCGGGGGGAGAATAGCTTTCTCTTTCAAAGAGCTTTACGCCCTTTCTGGATAAAACCCTTTCATTGCAATCTGCAAGAACAAACAGAGTGTACAGAAGGAAAACATCGTTCTTCTTTCTTGCATCAATGGATTTTTTCAGGATTTTAAGCTCTTTTATCTGTTTTTCGTCAATGCCCAGAGCTTTTGCAGTCTTCTTTACAAGAAGACTCTCCTTCTGCCCGGGGCTCAATTTAATTCCGCTTATTTCAAGCTGCATGCAGCACTCTCCCCTGCCAGAAATCCTCCGGCCCAGGCCCAGCGTAGGTTAAAGCCTCCGCAGTCGCCGTCGATGTCCAGAACTTCGCCACAGGCATAAAGCCCCGGAGTTATTTTTGATTCCATAGTTTCAGACTCAAACTCCGAGGTTCTTATACCTCCGGCGGTAACCTGCGCTGTGTCAAAGCCGCATAGACCCTTTATCTTAAAATCCGTTTTCTTTGCGCAGGACGAAAGAGCCTTTATATCGCGCTCCTTAAGAGAAGCCATTGGTGCGGAGGGCTTAAGTCCCGCCGCCTTGCATAATACGGTACCGACTCTCCCGTGCAGGGCACCGGTGAAAACAGAAGAGGCCTCGTAATCCGGATGATTTGAGGAGAATGCGGTAAGGGCGCTTCTCACTCTCTCCTCGCTTAAAAGCGGAAGAAAGTCAAGAGAAATATACGAGGGCTTTCCCGCAGGTACAAATCTTGCAATATCAAACACAGCCGTACCGGAAAGACCGTCCTCCGAGAAAATTACATCTCCCTCGGACTGCTTTATTGCCCTTCCCTTTTCATCCCGAAGGCTGCAGCCCGCTGTAACTCTGATGCCCTTCAGCGATCTGGGATACTCACTGTCGGTCTTTACTCCCGCAAGTGCGGGGAAGAGGCCTGTTTTGCTGTGTCCGAGACCTTTAAGAAGCTCATAGCCGAGAGATACGCCCCCGACCTTGCTTCCGGCGCAGCCTCCGCAGGCTATAATAAGCTTTTCGGACCTGTAAATCTCATCTCCGCAGCTAAGTCTGAAAAAGCTTTTTTCCCGGACTGCGGAGCTAACCTCACTGCCTGTAATGAGCTCAACAGACAGAGCATCAAGCTCGGCCCTGAGCACATCAAGGACGGAAGAGGCGTGGTTTGAAAAGGGATAGACTCTTCCCCCGTACTCCTCCTCATATACAAGCCCCAGCTCTTCAAAAAAGGACAGAATATACTCCGGAGGATACGTATTGAGAGCATAATCCGCAAATTCCGGACTCTCTCCGTGAATTCTTCCTCTGTAATCCCCTGTGTTCAGAAGATTGCAGCGGCCGTTTCCCGTTGAAAGAAGCTTCTTGCCCACTCTTGCCTGACGCTCGATTATTGCTACCTTTGCGCCTTTTCTTGCTGCGGCGATTGCCGCAGCCATTCCGGAGGCTCCTCCGCCGATTATTATAATGTCAGAATAATTATTTTCCATAAATATTACTGTTTATCATCTGAGTGTCACAACGGTAACACCCATTTCACCCTCGCCGAAATTACCCAGACGATAGGTTTTTACGTGCTTGTTTTTCTTAAGCATATTGTGAATGGCAGCCCTTAACGCGCCTGTTCCCTTACCGTGTATAATCGTGCAGGTTTCAAGCCTTCCCATTACCGCCTGGTCAAGGTATCTTTCGGCATAGAGAACCGCCTCATCGCTCATCATACCTCTCAGGTCAATTTCTCTGGGCACGGCGGATACCTGCAGCTTCTGTCCCGCACCCTTCGGGGGCTTTATTTCTGTTTTCGGTGCGTCAATGGGAATAACATCCTCTCTGAGAGCCGTTACCTTCAGTATTCCCGCCTGAAGGACGAGACTTCCGTCTGCATTTACGGAAATGACGTCGGCCTTAACACCGCCCATGGTTTTGAGCTTTACGCTGTCTCCGGGCTTTACGGGCTTACCGGCATCCTCGGAGGATACCTCTTCACCGGCATCGGAAAGAGCATCAAGCTTTTCCTCCTGCTCATTCAGGCTGCGGCGCAGAGCCGCTCTTGCCTCGTTGACCCTTCTGTGGTCGGCATCGCCGGACTCCATCTTTCTGATTCTGTCAAGCTCTTCAAAAACAGCCTCCGCATTCCGTCTTGCATCTGCAAGAATATCTGCGGCCTCCCGTCTTGCCTTTTCTTCTGCCATTTCAAGGCGAACGGAAAGCTCTGCCCTGATTCTCGAGGCGTCCTTAAGCTTTGCTTCTGCCTCTCTCAGCTTTCTTTCGGCCTCTCCCTGACGGGCCTCAAGCTCCTGACGTCTTGACTCAAGCTTCTCTATAACATCCTCCATTCTTGCGGAGGCAACTCCTACCCTGCCCTTTGCATCCTCGATAACATCGGAGGCAAGACCAAGTCTTTCGGAAATGGCAAAGGCATTTGACTTTCCCGGAATTCCGATAAGAAGCCTGTACGTGGGTCTGAGAGTGTTGACGTTAAACTCACAGGAGGCATTCTGAACCCCCTTTGATGTAAGAGCATAAACCTTAAGCTCTGAATAGTGGGTTGTTGCGGCGACACAGGCGCCGTACTGCCTTACTCTTTCGATAATCGCAATGGCAAGGGCGGCCCCCTCAACGGGGTCCGTGCCTGCACCGAGCTCATCAAAAAGAACAAGGGTATTTTCCTTTGCCTCGGCAAGAATGCCTACGATATTTGTCATATGAGCGGAGAAGGTGGACAGAGACTGCTCAATGCTCTGCTCATCACCTATATCGGCAAGTATTTCACTGAAAACGGGAACGGTGCTTCCGTCCGCTGCGGGAATATGCAGGCCGCAGAGGGTCATAAGGGAAAGAAGACCCATGGTTTTTATGGATACGGTCTTTCCTCCGGTATTCGGCCCCGTAATAACGAGGGTATCGAACTCCTCTCCGAGGCTTATATCAATGGGGACGGCCTTTTCCTTCGGAAGGAGCGGATGGCGGGCCCTTTTAAGCAGAAGCTCCTTATCGGAAAGCTTTGCCTCGCCGCAATCAAGCTCATAGCTTAGCTTTGCCTTTGCAAAAATAAAATCAAGCTCGGTTAAAATAACGTAGTCCGTGCTTATGGGCTCTCTGTAAGCGGCGCAGTCTGCCGAAAGCTCTGCGAGAATACGCTCTATTTCCCTTTTTTCCTCAATCCGAAGCTCTCTTATCTCGTTATTTGCCTTGACGCAGCTCATAGGCTCTATGAAAACCGTTGCGCCCGAGGAGGAAATATCGTGAACAAGACCCTGAATGGCGTTTTTATGCTCCGCCTTTACGGGGACAACAAATCTGTCGGAGCGGGTGGTTATGATAGGCTCCTGAAGGGCTTTTGCATAAGTGGGCGAGGAAATGATCTTCTGAAGAGACTCCCTGACCCTTGCAGACGCAGCTTTGATTTTTCTTCTTATTTCAAGAAGCTCCTTGCTTGCCCCGTCGGAAATCTCGTCCTCTCCGACTATGGAAAGAGTTATCTTTTCCTCAAGGAACTTGTTTGCCGTCAGTGCGGCAAAACGGCCGTAAAGAGAGGTGCTCTTCCACTCCTCGTCCCTTCCGCTGTCGGCATAGGCCTTTGCAGCCCGGGTACAGGACAGAAGTGCGGCAATGTCGAGAAGCTCCCGCGTATTCAGAACGCCCGACATATCCGCCCTCTGAAGAGCATTGCGGCAATCCTTGAGTCCGAAAAACGAGGGGCTGCCCTTAACGCCGGACATCTGCTTTGCGGCAGAGGTTTCCTCCAGTCTGTGCTGTACTGTAAATTTATCTCCCGAAGGACGAAGCTGAAGGCAAAGCTCCTTTCCGCCCTCGGAGGAGGCTCTTAAAGCGAGCTGCTCAAGAACAGCGGGCAGCTCCAGTGTATTCATTGATTTTTCGTATAAAGTCATTTCATTATATCTCCGGTAATAAAACGGGTTTATTACTTCTTTATTGTATGTGCCGGGGCTTTTGCCACCGAGTGGTAGTAATCAAGAGTGCCGAAGCCCCTTTCAAGCTGAGCAAGAAGATAATTCTCCGCAACTCTTGAAAGTCTTTCAAGCTCCTCGGACGGGATGCGGAAGGAAAAAATACGCTTAAGGTCGGCATCAAAGCTTCTGCGGATAACGGAAAGCACCGCAGGAGAGAGCACCTCGCTTTTCCCGCCTGTGCCCGGGGGGCAGGAAACACAGTGAAGTATTCCTCCCTCAAGAGAAAGCGCGGGGGTCTCCGGATTTTCCTCCCCGCAGATACAGCAGGCACCGACCTCGGGCTCAAAGCCCGCAAGAGAAGCGAGCTTAAGCTCAAAAACCGCCTTAATCTGTTCCATGGGAAACAAGCCCTCGGAAAGGGCATACAGTGCATTAAGGCCGAGCCTCAGCATATCCGGACCGGGATAATCCGAATCGGCCACCTCCTCAAGAAGCTCGCAGAAGTAGCATGCAAGGCTGTAGGCCTCAAAGCTTCCGGACAGGCCCGAAAACTGCTCGATGGTTTCGGCCTCCTTAATATACCAGTGGTCCCCGGTCCGGTTCAGGGTATACTCGGCATATACCGGGCTTCGTGCAGCCGAGGCGAAAATGCAGTTTGTTTTCATTGCACCCCTTGCAGTTACGGTTATCCTTCCCTCCTCTGAGGAAAGAAGCGTCAGGACCTTGTCGGACTCTTTATATTTAACCTCACGAAGGCACAGCGCCTTTACTTTTTTGAACAAGGAGTCTGCACCCCCTTCCTTCCGAAAAAGGGCAGCCGCTTAACAGCGGACCGCCCTTCTTAATTCTTACATATCTCCGTAACCGAAGTTACGAATCATTACATCGCTGTCACGCCAGTTTTCCTTGACCTTGACCCAGCTTTGCAGGAATACCTTTGTGCCCATAAAGCGCTCGATATCCTGTCTTGCCTGGGCGCCGATTTTCTTGAGCATCTCACCGTTTTTGCCGATAATAATACCCTTGTGGCTTTCCTTTTCGCAATAGATAGTTACATCAAGGTCGATTATTCCGCTGTCACGCTCGGTAAAGCGGGTAACCTCAACAGCGGTGCCGTGGGGAATTTCCCTGTCGAGGCAGCGCAGAAGCTTTTCGCGGACAAGCTCGGCGCAGACCTGCTTTTCAGGCTGGTCGGAGGTCATATCCTCGGGGAAAAGAGGAGGTGACTCAACTGCATAGGAGCACATAAGCTTAATGAGCTCCTCTCTTCCGTCCCTGTGCTTTGCGGACATAGGAAGGACAGCGTCAAAATCAAAGGCAGCGGAATAGGTTGCGATAACCTCAAGAAGTGCCGTCTTCTCCACAGTGTCTATTTTATTTATTACAAGAACGCAGGGGCAGCCGCTTGCCTTAATACTTGCAAGAAGCTCTGTCTCCTGTGGTCCGATATTTGCAATCGGCTCAACAACAAGAACAATGAGGTCAACATCGGGAATGGAATCCTTGACAACGGATACCATATAGTCGCCGAGTTTTGTTCTGGGCTTGTGGAAGCCCGGAGTATCCATAATAACAAGCTGTGTGTCCTTCTCGTTGACTACTGCGGTAATGCGGTTGCGGGTGGTCTGGGGCTTCGGGGAGACTATTGCCACCTTCTCGCCTGCCAGGGCATTTGTAAGAGTTGACTTGCCCACATTGGGCCTGCCGCAGATGGTTATCATTGCGCTTTTATTTATCATTTCAAAAGCCTCAGCTTTCCCATATTCGCTTTTTCTCTCTGGCGCATCAGTCTCTTTCTCTCTCCCTCGTCAAGGTGGTCGTAGCCGAGGAGGTGCAGAAGAGAATGAACGGCAAGATAGCTTATTTCTCTCGCAAAGCCCGTTCCGTATTCCTCTGCCTGACTTTCACAGCGAGGAACGGAAAGAACCATACTTCCGAGAAGTACATTTCCCGTTTCGGGGTCAATTTCACAGTCATTGGGGTCAAATTCATCTTCTCTTAAATTATTATAGGGAAAGGAAAGGACATCCGTTACCTTGTCGACGCCTCTTCTGTCCAGATTGATTACTCTGATGCCCTCGTTATCCGTCAGAAGAACATCTATCTGGCAGGGAAGATTGACCCCCCTGGCCCTGAGAGCAACGGGAAGGGCTTTTTTTATAAGTCTTGTGGCTCTGCGGTATAGAATTGTTTCACTTTCGAGCTGAACATCAATGCTGTGTCTCATTTCGAGCTCCTCCTGTAATAATGTCCCTTTGCGGGCTTTGTCTCCGGTGCGGAAGCCGGGGCCTTTTTTTCATATGCTTCTATAATCTTCTGAACAAGTGCGTGGCGGACAACATCGGCAGCACTGAGCCTGCATATTGCGATGTCGTCAATGCCGTCAAGCACCTTCATAGCCTGCTTAAGTCCGCTTGGCTTGTCTCCGGGAAGGTCAATCTGGGTTATATCACCGGTTATAACCATTTTGGAGCTGAAGCCCATTCGGGTTAAGAACATCTTCATCTGCTCTCTTGAGGTGTTCTGAGCCTCGTCGAGAATGATAAAGCTGTCATCGAGAGTCCTGCCTCGCATATAGGCAAGAGGCGCAACCTCTATGTTTCCCTTTTCCAGATAGGAGTTATAGGTTTCGGGGCCCAGCATTTCAAAAAGAGCATCATATAAGGGGCGAAGATAGGGGTCTACCTTGCTCTGCATATCTCCGGGCAGAAAGCCCAGACGCTCGCCCGCTTCAACTGCGGGACGGGTCAGGATGATGCGGTTTACCTGCTTTGCTCTGAATGCCGCAACGGCAGCCGCAACGGCCAGATATGTCTTTCCTGTACCGGCAGGGCCGATACCGAGTGTTATTGTATTGTTTTTTATAGCCTCGCAATAGGCCTTCTGGCCTATTGTTTTTGCCTTGACAGGCTTGCCCTTTGCGGTAACGCAGACAACATCACCTGCAAGATCGGATATTTTCGTCTCCTGCCCGCTTTTTACCAGCTTCAGAATATAGCGGACATTCTGAGCGTCGATATTCTCTCCTCTGGCGGCCAGCTCCATCAGTCCCGAGATAACCTTTTCGGCAATCACAACGCCCTCTTCATCGCCGCTTATTCTGATTTCGGAGCCTCTGTCAATAACGGAAACTCCGAGTTCGCTCTCAATTATTCCCATATTGTTGTCAAAGGAGCCGAAAAGATTTATTAGGTTTTCTATTCTGTCTGCGGCAATGCTGATTTCTGTCATCTGTTATACTCCGGCAAAGTGAAATAATATTCCGATTACGGCTCCCGCCGCAATTATACAAAGGGGATGAAGCTTTTTAACCTGTTTTACAAAGTTTGTAAGTACAAAAAGAACAACCATAAGGATTAGCCCTTTAATATCCACAAGGCCGAAAAGACCCGCAGTATTTTTAAGGGACATAATTACAACGGTAATTCCCGCAGAGGCAATCATTGCAGCCGAAGCAGGACGCATACCGGAAAAGGCTCCGGATACTGTTTTACTGTTCTTGAAGGTAACGAGAATTCCGGAAATGATGATTGTTATTATAAGAGGGGGTGTTATAAGTCCGAGAGTTGCACAGACAGCGCCCGGAATACCCGCCGTACGAAAGCCCACAAAGGTAGCCATATTTACGCCGATAGGGCCGGGGGTGGATTCCGATACGGCAATCATATCCGCAAGCTCTGCCACTGTAAACCAGGCTCTTTTTTCCGCAAGCTCGGTGAGGAAGGGCACTGTGGCCATTCCGCCGCCTACGGCAAAAAGACCAACCTTGAAGTATTCTATAAAAAGAAGAAGATAAATCAATGTCTCTCCTCCTTTCCCTTTTTGCCCTGCACACTGCAGTATATAATTCCGGATACCGCAGCGGCAACAACCAGGGCTGCCGTGGGAATCTTCGTGAACAGCGCAAGAATAAGGCAAAGGTCAAAAACACTTATTGCAAAAACGCCCTTAACGGACTTTTTCCACATATTTATAACCGTGTTAATAACGAGAACACCTACGCAGACACGAATACCCGCAAAGGCATTTTTTACATAGGGATTTTCCGTCCAGCCCGAGAGAAGCGCCGCAATAACGATAATTATTACAAGCGAGGGGAATATTACACCCAGTGTTGCGGCAATTGCCCCGGGAATTCCGCGGAGCTTTTTCCCCGCAAAGCCCGCCGTGTTAACGGCGATTACACCCGGTGTGCACTGCCCTATGGCATAGTAGTCAAGGAGCTCCTCCTCCGTTGCCCAGCCTCTGTTTTCGCAGAGCTCACGCTTCAGAATGGGAAGCATGGCATAACCGCCTCCGAAGGTTGTTGCCCCTATTTTTGCAAAGGTTAAAAACAGTTCAAATAAACTGTCACTGCGTTTTTTCATATCTCCACCCTTCCCTCAAGAGCACGCATAAGTGTAGCATCATCGGCATACTCAAGGTTGGAGCCCACGGGAATACCATAGGCAAGACGGGTTATCTTTACTCCGAACGGTCTTAAGAGCCCGGAAATATAAATTGCGGTTGTATCGCCCTCTGTATCCGGGTTCGTTGCCATGATGACCTCCTTTATTTCCCCCTTTGCCACACGCGTGACGAGCTCGGTTATTTTAAGGTCATCGGGGCCCACTCTGTTCACGGGAGAAAGTACACCGTGCAGAACGTGATAAAGACCGGAATACTCGCGGCTTCTCTCAATGGAAACCACATCCCTCGGCTCTGCCACAACGCATATAACACTGCCGTCACGCCTGGGGCTTGAACAGACCGGGCATAGCTCCTCCTCTGTCAGATTCTGGCAATTCGGGCAGGTATGAACCCTTTTTCGGGCATTTGTTATTGCCTCGGCAAAGGCATTTGCGCTCTCCTCGGGAACGGAAAGCATATGGAAGGCAAGGCGCTGGGCACTTTTTCTGCCAATTCCGGGCAGAGATGCAAAGGCGTCAATTAAATTTTCAAAGCTCTGGGGAAAAAGAGACATAATTGATAACGCCCTTTCTTCTTATGCGTTTCTGATAGCTTCTATGGCAGCAGCCCTGTCGGCCTTCTTGAATACGGCAGAGCCGGCAACGAGAACATTTGCCCCCGCCTTCTTTACAAGGGGAGCGGTTTCGGGGTCAATTCCTCCGTCAACCTCAATAAGGCAGTCCGGGTTAAGCTTGGAGAGCATAGAGGCAATGGTCTCGATTTTCGGGAGCATATCCGGCATGAATTTCTGACCTCCGAAGCCGGGCTCTACTGTCATAACGAGAACCATATCAACAAGGTCGAGGTAAGGAAGAAGAACTGTTGCGGGGGTCTTCGGCTTAACGGAAAGACCAACCTTCTTGCCTTTTTCTATAACAGTCTTCATTGCATCGAGAATGTCCTGGGGCTCACTTGCCTCAACATGGAAAACCACCATGTCGGCGCCCGCATCACAGAATTCTCCCACATATCTTTCGGGTTTGGTTATCATAAGATGAACATCCAGAAATGCATCGGTTGCCTTTCTGAGGGATGAAACGACGGGAATACCGATTGAAATATTCGGAACAAAAACGCCGTCCATAACATCAACATGGATAAAATCCGCGCCACCCTTTACAACGTCCTCTACCTCTTCGGCGAGGCGGGTAAAGTCGGATGCAAGTATTGAAGGAGATATTCTTATCATAGTATAAAACCTCTTGATTATTTTTCTTGGTCTGTATAGGAGCCTGCGCCGGTGCTTTTGTAGGAGAAGGTTCTCTCACCGCCGGGACCCGAGAAGGAAACGGACTTTCCTCCCTTGTCGACTTTTACGGAATAGCTTTTATTTCCCACCTCGGCAGTATAGGTCTCCGTAGCCGAAGCCTTCGGTCCGTGCTTTATGTAACCGGTCTGACCGGCCGTACGGTTATTCCAGCCCTCGGGGTTTGACTGCGTTGCCACTCTGCTTTGTACGTCTTTGTCCTTCTGCTTTCTTCTGAGCCTTTCAATCTCCGAAGCCCTGCGCTTTTTTACCCATTCCCCGTTCTCCTTTCGCCAGAAGATTGCGGGAATAAACGGCTTATCGGCTCTTACCTGAGCTCCGTATTTCTTAAACCAGCTTCTGTATCTGAGTTTGTCTATCTGGGCAATGCATACAAGCAAAAGGGCTATGAAAAAGGTACATGCAAACCAGAATGCGCCGGAGGGCAGAGAGGACAGGGAGAAAAACGTTCCTCTGTTATACAGAAAGCCGATGAGAAGACCGAGAATTACTCCCGCGGGAGCAATCAGCTTCTCTTTTGAAAAATGTTTTTTCAGTGGTTTACCCTCCTTTATTCATAGTAATTAATCTTAAACGGGGAAATTAACTTAAATCAGCCCTTCATCTCAAGGAGCTTCTGCTTCAGCTCGCCCTCGATTTTTCCCAGTTCAACCTCGGCGGCAGCACGGCGGGCACGGCCCTCCTCCTGAATCTGACGTACATCCTCAAGAGTTGCGATGAGCTGCTTGTTGGTCTCCTTAAGGGTTTCAAGCTCGACAATTCCGCGCTCGGACTCCCTTGCAACGTCAACGGAGCCTGTGTGAAGAAGCTCTGCATTTCTCTTAAGAAGCTCATTTGTTACATCGGATACCTCTCTCTGAGCCTCCATTGCCTGTCTGGAGTGGTCCATGGAGAGAGCCAGAACCATCTGAGACTTCCAGAGGGGAATGGTGTTTACGATGGAGGTCTGAATTTTCTCGGCCATAAGGCTGTCGTTGTTCTGGATGAGTCTTATCTGGGGAGCCATCTGAAGGGAGATGATTCTTGTAAGCTCAAGATCGTGAATGCGCTTCTCAAAGCGGCCTATCATATTTGCAAAGTCGTTTGCAGCCTGAGCATCCTCGGGAAGTCCGGAGGCCTGAGCCTTTGCCTGAAGCTCGGGAAGGTCCTTTGCTCTGAGCTCCTCAATGCGGAGCTTACCTGCAAGAATGTACATTGTAAGCTCCTTGAAGTAGGCCTGATTGAGCTCATACAGCTTATCCATAAGGGCGATGTCCTTAAGAAGAACTCTCTCGTGCTTCTCGAGCTCGCCTGTTATTGTCTCTACATTAACCTCGGCCCTGGCAAACTGAGCCTTGAGAGTAGAGAGATTGCTTGTTGTACGCTTGAAAAGGCGCTTTATGCCCTTTGTTTCCTCAACGGAATCAAAATCCATTCCCTTGAGCTCGGTAACAAGACCGGAGAGCATTGAGCCGACCTGTCCCAAGTCCTTTGTGCGAACCTTATCAAGTGCGGAGCCGGAGAATTCGGAGATATTCGTCTGAGCCTGAGCACCGTAAGAAAGAACCTGATTGGTATCGGTTACGTCTATCTGCTTTGCAAACTCGCGTACAGCGGCCTGTTCAGCCTCGGAAAGCTTGCTGAGCTCGGGACGCTCGGGGATTATTTCCTTTTCCTCTTCGGGCTTTGTCTCCTCAACAAGAGCCTCGGCATTTGCGGCAGCAGTGGGATTGAGAGTCAGTGTGGGAATGTAGGAAGCGGAACCGGTTTCACTCATTTTAGTATTCTCCATTTATTTCAGAATTAGTATATAATATTGGTTTCAGCCCGAGAAGCCCTCGCGCTTTAAGAGGGTATTCATAACCTGAATATCCGTTTCGATATCAAGAGCCTGATTTTCAAAGAGGCTGTCAAGAAGCTTGCGATAGGAATCCAGCGCCGTATCGAGCATTTCCTCGATGCTCTTCATAGTGCCGTCTATCGTCTCACCCGCAATGCCCTGAGCGCCCATTCTGTCATAGGCATTCAGGAGCTTTATGGTTGTGGGCAGGTAGTAATCGAAGAACTTGCCTATCTGGCGGACGTCATCGGGGTCTTCCTTGGCATCCTGAACGATTTTGTCCGTTATTTCCATAATATCGCGGACCTTTCTCTTTACGGAAAGCTCCGGTATTGATGCATACAGTCTTCCCAGCTCTGCCTGTGCAGTCCTGCCCTCCTTTACTATTTCTCTGACTCTGGGAGGCAGGGAGGCAAGCTCGGCATCGAGAATTTCGGAAGGCTTTTCCGTCGCGGCAATCGGCTGCTCATCGGGTATAGCCCCGGAAGGTGCCGTGCTTACCCCGGATTTTGCCCTGAATATTCCGAATGCCGTCAGGGAAAGAAGCAGGCAGGGAATGAAATGAAGGATATTGTGGACGCTTCCCGAAAAGAACAGGGCATAAAGGACCCAGGTTACGCCAAAGGCAACATAGGGGGCTATCGGTTTTTTGCGTTTCAAGAAATGTCACACCTCTTTCTTCATTCGATGGGTTCAATATCCTCCAGATTATATGGAGTTGACTGGTAAACATAGTAGTTTATCCAGTTCTGATAAATAAGATTTGCGTGGCTGCGCCAGGTCACTCTGGGCGGCTTTGACGGGTCATCGTCCGTAAAGTAGTTATAGGGAAGGTCGGTGTGCTCCGGGTCCTGAGCCATATCGCGGACGTATTCCTTTGCAATGGTATCCGCATCATATTCGGAATGTCCCGTTATAAACACCTGTCTTCCTCCGTCGGTTGCGCAGGCATAAAGACCGGCCTTTTCGGATACGGCAAGTATTTTCAGCTTATCACAGGCCTTAACATCCTCAATATCTACGGTTGTGTTTCTGGAATGGGGAACCATAAAAACATCGTCAAAGCCCCTCATAAGCATACTTGAGCGGCGGACAACCTCGTGGGGAAAGACGCCGGAAAGCTTTTTGGGAAGGGGACGCTTCTGAATACCGTAGTGGTAATAGAGGCCTGCCTGAGCGCCCCAACAGATATGGAAGGTGCTCTGTACATGGCTCTTTGTCCACTCCATTATTTCGCAGAGCTCGGGCCAGTACTCAACCTCCTCAAAGGGCATTTTCTCGACAGGTGCACCGGTTATTATCATTCCGTCAAAGTTGCGGTGCTTTATCTCATCGAAGGTTGTATAGAACTTCAGCATATGCTCGGAGGAGGTGTTTCTGGACTGATGTGTAGCCGTCTGCAGAAGCTCCATCTCAACCTGGATGGGGGTGTTTCCGATAATTCTGGCAAGCTGGGTTTCCGTTTCGATTTTTGTGGGCATTAGATTCAGAAGAAGAATCTGAAGAGGACGTATATCCTGCTTTGCCGCTCTGGTCTCGTCCATAATGAAGATATTCTCACCTGTGAGGACCTTTGCGGCGGGAAGCTGATTGGGAATTTTTATGGGCATTTTACAGTTTTATCCTTTGCTCGGATTTTTAACAGATTAACAGGCATCAGTCTCCGAGAGCCTGAGCGATATCTGCAATAAGGTCATCGGCATCCTCAAGACCGCAGGAGTAGCGGACAAGGTCGGGGGTTACGCCGGCGGCAATGAGTTCATCGTCGTTCATCTGTCTGTGTGTGGATGAAGCGGGGTGCAGGCAGCAGGTGTGAGCATCTGCAACGTGGGTCTCAATGGAAGCAATGCGAAGCTTGCCCATAAAGGCCTCGGCGGCGGCTCTTCCGCCCTTTACGCCGAAGGATACAACACCGCAGGAGCCGTTGGGAAGATACTTTCTTGCAAGCTCATAATCCTTGTTTCCGGGAAGACCTGCGTAGGTAACCCATGCAACCTTATCGTTTCCTGCAAGGAACTCGGCAACCTTCTGTGCATTTTCGCAATGTCTCTTCATGCGGACATGGAGGGACTCAAGACCGACACCGAGGTAGAATGCGTTCTGGGGAGACTGAACAGTTCCGAGGTCACGCATAAGCTGGCAGGTAGCCTTTGTGATATATGCTCCGGCAAGTCCGAAGCGCTCGGTGTAGGTAATGCCGTGGTAGCTCTCATCGGGAGTGCAGAGCCCGGGGTACTTCTCTGCATGAGCGGTCCAGTCAAATTTTCCGGAATCGACAATGCAGCCACCCAGGGCAACGCCGTGACCATCCATATATTTGGTTGTGGAGTGAACAACTATATCCGCACCCCATTCAATGGGACGGCAGTTTACGGGAGTTGCAAAGGTGTTGTCGATAACAAGGGGAACTCCGTGTGCGTGAGCAGCGGAAGCAAACTTTTCAATGTCAAGAACTCTGAGGGCGGGGTTTGCGATGGTCTCGCCGAAAACGGCCTTTGTATTGGGCTTAAATGCGGCATCAAGCTCCTCGGGAGTGCAGTCGGGAGAGATGAAGGTGCAGTCGATGCCCATTCTCTTCATTGTAACGGAGAGAAGGTTGAAGCTTCCTCCGTAGATTGTGGCGGAGGATACGATGTGGTCACCTGCAGAGCAGATGTTGAAAAGTGCAAGGAAGGTTGCGGCCATACCGGAGCCTGTCAGCATAGCGGCGGTGCCGCCCTCAAGCTCCGCAATACGTGCGGCAACGGTGTCACAGGTGGGGTTCTGAAGGCGGGAATAAAAATATCCGGATGCCTCAAGGTCAAAGAGCTTGCCCATATCGGAGGAGGAATCGTATTTGAAGGTTGTGGACTGGATTATGGGAATCTGTCTGGGCTCACCGTTTTTGGCGGCGTAGCCGGCTGTAACGCATTTGGTTCCGATGCCTAATTTCTCAGCGCACATAGTATTATCTCCTTTTATTAAAGCGCACATAAAAAGCGCATTTTTTTAGATTATTAATCAGATTATTATATCACCTGTCATATTTTTTTGCAATATCAAGTTTCAGTAAAAACAAAGGTGCAAGAGCCGTAAATAAAGCTTTCCGCAGGGGAAAAAACGCACTTTTAAACGCAGAAGAAGCCCGCAGGCTTAAAATGCGGACTTCATACAATATTTTTCATTCTGCTTATGATTATTCCCGAAACGATTCCGATTAAAGAGCCCGCAATGCAGCCGCTTATAAGAAGCACGGGCAGGTAAAAAACGAGGGAGCCGGTTTCAAGAAGAAGCACTGCGGCAAGAATCTGCCCTGCATTATGGCTGACTGCCCCCGCAACGGAAATACCCACAGGCCCGAAGGCTCCCGTTTTCTTCAGAAGCAGCATAACGGCAAGGCTTAAAACAGCACCTGCAAAGCTGTATGCAAGGGTCATAACGCTTCCGAAAAGAACGGAAACCAGGAATACTCTTATAAGTGAAATCAGAAAGGCATATTTCCCGTTGAGTGAAAAGAGCGCAAAAATAACAGCGGCATTTGCAAGGCCCAGCTTAATTCCGGGAACGGCAAAGGAAAGAGGGACCAGACTCTCGAGATAGGATAGAATCATTGCAAGTGCAGTTAGAAGTGCGCACAGAGCGATTTTTCTGTTTTTCATCCGCAATCCCCCCCTTAATTTGAAACGGCATCGAAGCCTGCGGGAGCCTCGCCCTCTATGGTCACGGTCAGCTTATGGGGAAGGCAGGTAATACTCTCCCCTTTTCTGCTTATTTCTCCCGCATGGACGCAGATTCTGTCCGGGCAGTCGGCATCCTCGATGCTTGCTTTTCCGTCCTTAATTACAAGAAGATTGCTTCCTTCCGCGGTCTCAATAAGCTTTTCACAGTCTGTTCCGAGAGGGAGAGACTCCGACCTCTCGCCGTTAATACGGACAAGAACGGTTCCTCCCGCAGGGGAAAGCAGCTTAACTGCCGCAAGGAGAATAAGGGAAACGGCAAGAAGCACGGAAATAAGCAGGATATCATTTTTTAATTTTTCTGAAAGCGTTTTCTTCATAACGGATGATGTCCTTCGGAAAAACAAGAAAAAGGGCGGCCGTATAAGCCGCCCTTTGTTTTATTGTTATCAGTCAAGTGCGTGCTTCTTCATATAAGCGCGGAGGAAGAGATAGTTACCGATGTTGATAAGAGCGGTAATTGCGCCGATGAGGAAGGTAAGGAAGTAGCGGTTCTCTGCGGGGAAGGAACCGGAAAGAAAGTTGAAGAAGAGAGAGCTCAGACCGAGGGAAAGCATAATAACACCGTAGTTTGTTCCGGCGTACTTGGGTCCGAAGAAGTCTGTGCTGGTTGCGGGGTTGATTGCTGCAGGACCGCCGAAAGCGAAGGCTGTGAGCAGAACAACGATGAAGTAACCGTAGCCGGGTACAAACATAAGAAGAAGTGCGCAGGCAGCGGTCATACCGGAGAGAAGGAAGATGGTGGGAATTCTGCCCAGCTTATCGGAGAGGGCGGACATGATAAGACGGCCGCAGGCATTTGCAAGACCTGTAAGAGAAAGAAGGAGAGTTGCAACGCCGTCGGAAAGACCGCGCTCATCCATACCGAGGTCTCTGATGATGGGGTTGAGCATATTCCAGGTACCGTTGTAGAAGAATACGCAGGCAACGAGGCACCAGAAGGGTACGGTCTTGATGGCCTGACCGAGAGTCTTGCTCTCCTTTGCAACAAGAGCGTTCTTCTTTGCTGCGGGCTTGGGAAGAGCGGCAAGGTACTCCTCATCGGGAAGTCTTACGAACAGGGATGCGATAAGACCGATTGCAAGGAATGCAATTGCAAAGATAAGGAGAAGGGTGTTGATTGCAATGTTGGCTGCAAGAAGAGCCTTAACCGCAAAGCTGAATACGAAGGTGGAGAAGCCGAAGAAGGCTGCAGCCAGACCTGTTGCAAGACCGCGGCGGTGGGGAAGCCACATCTGAATGCAGGCAAGGTTTGCGCCGTATGCAACACCGGAGCCGAAGCCTCCGATTACACCGAAGGTCAGATAGAAGAAGGCAATGTTTCCGCCTGCGGGCAGGAAGGAGGAGAGGAGAATACCGAGGCCGAACAGGGCAACACCGACAAAGCAGCTCTTTTTGGGGCCGATTCTGTCGTTAAGAGCACCGCCGACGAAGTTTCCGATAACGAAGGCAAAAAGCATATAGGATGCAACGAGGGTTGCTGCCTTGGGCTCCCAGCCGTAGAAGTCAATTGCACTCTTACGGAGAGCACTCCAGGCATAAATGATTCCGACGCAGACCTGAACAATCAGAGCCGCAATAACCGGAACATAAGGAGATCTCTTTTTCATTTCAAAATGTCCTTTCCGTAAAATATGAACGGGTTCTTATTTCGTAAATAATAGAATAAGCTTATTGCAGACTTTTGTCAAGACTGATATTCAAATTCAAGATTATAAATGCCGACGGTATGTCCGTCTTCAATACCCATTTCCTCAAGTCGTGCATAGACTCCGGAATCACGAAGGGACTTATCGAAGAACATTCTGCTTTCGGAATCGGACAGGTTAACGGACATAAGAAGTCTTTCAAGCCATGCGCCCTCAAGCTCCCAGTAATCGTCGTACTGCCTGATGGTAATGTCCTCTGCCCTTCCGATTTCGGGCTCGGGAGGAACATAATTTGGCTCGTAATGAACAATGGGAGGGAGAGAGTCAAGAAGGCCGGCACAGTGCTTCATAAGAGCGGCAGTGCCCTGATGGGCAACTGCGGAAAGCTCAAAGAACTCATAGCCCTCGGCCTCAACATAGGCTCTGAGCTTATCAATAGGCTCCCTGTCATCGCCCAGAAGGTCGCACTTATTGGCAACGACTATCTGTCTGCGGGAGGCAAGCTCCTCGGAATACTGTCTGAGCTCCGCATTGATTATCTTAAAATCCTCGATGGGGTCGCGACCCTCACTCCCGGAGACATCCACAAGATGAATGAGAAGTCTGCAGCGGTCGATATGACGGAGAAAATCGTGTCCAAGGCCCGCTCCGTCGGCGGCACCCTCAATAATTCCGGGAATATCCGCAAGAACAAAGGATACTCCGTTATCAACAAATACAACGCCGAGATTCGGGAACAGTGTTGTGAAGTGGTAGTTGGCTATTTTGGGGTGGGCCTTGCTGACCACAGAAAGAAGGGTGGACTTTCCGACATTGGGAAAGCCGACCAGGCCCGCATCCGCAAGAAGCTTGAGCTCCAGAATAACCTCCCTCGACTGACCGGGAAGGCCGGGCTTTGCAAAACGGGGAACCTGTCTTGTGGGGGTGGCAAAATGCCTGTTGCCCCAGCCTCCGCGTCCGCCGCGGCAAAGGACAAAGGGCTCCGATGTAGACATATCCTTTATTACAAGCCCCGTCTCCCTGTCCTTTATTACGGTTCCAACGGGGACCTTGATTACAAGGCTCTCGCCGTCTGCGCCGGAGCACTTTTTATTGCCTCCGTCCTGACCGTTTCCCGCAACATACTTACGCTTGTAGCGGAAGTCCATAAGAGTGGACATATGGGGGTCTGTCTGAATAATAATGTCTCCGCCTCTTCCGCCGTCACCGCCGGAAGGACCGCCTGCTGCAACGAACTTTTCTCTGTGAAATGCAACAGAGCCGTTTCCGCCGTTGCCTGCGGTTACTTTTATATTTGCTTTATCTACGAAGGATACTGCCATTTCGGTAAACCTCCTTTTTATTAAAATTGCTCCGCCTTATTGCAATAACAGGCGGTGCAGACTGTTTTCAGACGAAAAAACAAGACCGGACGCAAAAAGCAGTCCGGTCTTTGGCTAAACAATACTTGATTGAATTCTCAATTACTGAGCAATCTCGTAAACAGAGACCTTCTTGCGGTCCTTGCCCATGCGCTCAAACTTTACAGTGCCGTCA
>JAKSPP010000070.1 GCA_024404735.1 Oscillospiraceae bacterium
TTATTGTTAGGTTTCTATCTTCTTGTGCTCTACCCCAACTATTGACATAGAGCCGCAAATGCTCCGGCAGGGCCTTTTTTAAGCTTTATTATTATTTTTTGAGAAGCTTTACAAGACGGGAGGCTGCCTCCATTGTATCCTCGGGGGATGAGAAGGTTGAAAAACGGAAATAACCGTCTCCGCATTTTCCGAAGCCCTCGCCGGGAGTGCCGACAACCTGAATTTCATTAAGAAGCTTGTCAAAGAAGGTCCAGCTGTCACAGCCGTCGGGGCACTTCATCCATATATAAGGGGCATTATGTCCGCCGGTGTAGTAAATTCCGAGTTCATCAAGGGCGCGCATCAGCATACGTGCATTTTCCTTATAAACATCAATGTTTCTGTGAATCTGCTTCTGACCCTCATCGGTAAATACTGCGGATGCGCCCTTCTGCAGTATGTAGGAAATGCCGTTGGTCTTTGTTGTACGGTTTCTGACCCACATGGAATTTAAGTTCATTCCGCCTCTTGTGAGCTCGGAAGGGATAACGGTGTATCCGCAGCGGGTTCCTGTAAAGCCTGCGGTTTTGGAAAGAGAACAAATCTCTATTGCACAGGCTCTTGCTCCGTCAATTTCAAAAATGCTGTGGGGAAGACTGTTATCCTCAATAAAAGCCTCATAGGCCGCATCAAAGATAATTACGGCATCCTTTTTATTTGCATAGTCTACCCATTCCTTCAGGGCTTCTTTTCCGAAAACGGCACCTGTGGGGTTGTTGGGTGAGCATATGTAAATAACATCGGGATTAAGGCTGTCATCGGGAGAGGGAAGAAAATCATTTTCCATACCGGAGGGAATATGAATAATGGTGTTTCCGGCCATAACATTGGCATCAACATAGGCAGGATAGGCAGGCTCCATTATCATAACGGTTTTGTCTCTGCCGAAAAGGTCGAGAATATCGCCCAGCTCATCGCTTGCACCGCTGGAAACGAAAACTTCATCGGAGGAGAGCTTTACGCCCCTTTTGCCGTAGTATTCCGCAATTGCCTCTCTCAGGAAATCCGCTCCGCACTCAGGCATATATCCGTGGAAGCTGCCCTTTTCGCTCTGGTCGTCAACGGCCTCATGAAGCTTCTTTATAACTGCATCGCAGAGGGGTAGAGAAACATCACCGATGCCCATTCGAAGAAGCTTTGTTCCGGGATGCTCCTCAAGATATTTTTTTGTTTTCTGGGCGATATTATAGAAAAGGTAGGAATCCTTAAGATTTGCATAATTTGTATTCGGTGTCATATTTATATTACCTCACATTCACATACTATGGCGGCAGGACCTGTCATCAGAACTGAATCGTCATCAAGAATTGTAATATGCAGGGTTCCGCCGTCAAGGATTACGGCAACATCCTCGTTCCTTCTGCAGTATCCGGCTTTAACAGCGGCTGCAACAGAAGCGCAGGAGCCTGTTCCGCAGGCCATGGTAATTCCGCTGCCTCTCTCCCAGACGCGCATTCTCAGGGTGTTCTTGTCGATTACGGTAACAAATTCAACATTTACTCCCTCGGGGAAGTATTCGTGCTTTTCCAGTGCTGCACCGAGAGTATCAAGGGGGGCGTTTTCAGCATCATCCGTAAAGATAACTCCGTGTGGATTTCCAACCGAAACGGGTGTGAGAGTAACATCCTGTCCGAGGGCGGAAAGAGTAACGGGCATATTGGCCTCGGCCCTTCCCATATCAACGGTAACCTTGTAAACGGCTCCGTTTTTTGCGCTCATATCAAGATGCTTTATTCCGGAAAGAGTTTCAATACTGAGCTTTGTCTTGTCGGTATAGCCCTTGTCATAGACGTATTTTCCCACACAGCGTATGCCGTTTCCGCACATTCTGGCCTCACTGCCGTCTGCATTGAAAATTCGCATCCTGAAGTCGGCAATTTTTGAGGGCAGAATCAGTATTATTCCGTCCGAACCGACTCCGAAGTGCCTGTCTGACAGCTTAACCGAGAGCTCTTCGGGCTTTTCCACATCTCCGTAGAAGTAGAGATAATCGTTTCCACGTCCCTGCATCTTTGTAACCTTCATATTAATAATGCTCCTTCAGTCGTTAATTGTGGATATTCCTATTGTCAGCTCTTCAAGTACATCAAGAAGAACTCTTACAGTGTCAAGGGAGGTGAACATAGTAACACCGTTCTGGGTTGCACAGTTTCTTATTGCCGCTCCGTCCACATAATGAACCCCGGAAAGAATTGCGCGTGTATTGATAACATAGCTGACATAGCCTGCTCTGATTGCTTCGAGAATTTCGGTTGAGCCTTCGGAGAGCTTCCTGCGGATTCTTGTTTTAATTCCGTGGTTTTTAAGAAATTCCGCAGTTGCAATTGTGGCCTCAATATTAAAGCCCATGTTGTAGAAACGGCGTACCAGAGGAAGAACCTCTTCCTTGTCCTCATCCGCAACGGTTACTATTACGGTTCCGTAGTTTTTAAGCTTAAGTCCGGAAGCAATAAGGGCCTTATACATGGCTCTGTGTATTTCCCTGTCGTATCCGATTGCTTCTCCTGTTGATTTCATCTCCGGTGACAGATATGCATCCATACCCCTGAGCTTGGAGAAGGAGAAGGCGGGAGCCTTAACGTAATATCTGCTCTTCTCGGGAGGATAGAGTACGTTAATTCCCTGCTCCTTCAGGCTCTTGCCCAGTATAACGAGAGTTGCAATATCCGCTATGGCATAGCCTGTTGCTTTGGAAAGGAAGGGAACCGTTCTGGAGGAACGGGGATTGACCTCAATAATGTAAACATCGTCTTTTTCGTCAACAATGAACTGAATATTGAAAAGGCCCCTGATACCGATGCCCTTGCCGAGCTTTCTGGTGTAGTCCAGAATGGTTGTCTTAACCTTTTCGGAAAGACTGTAGGGCGGGTAGACGCTTATGGAGTCTCCGGAGTGAACGCCGGTTCTTTCAACAAGCTCCATAATTCCCGGTACGAAAACGTCTTCACCGTCACATACGGCGTCAACCTCAACCTCGCGGCCCTGAATGTAATGGTCAACCAGTACCGGCTTATCCTCGTTAACCTTGGCGGCTGTCTCAAGATACTGCCTTAAGGCCGCTTCCTTTGCCACTATCTGCATTGCTCTTCCGCCGAGTACAAAGCTCGGACGGACAAGTACGGGATATCCAACCTCATTTGCGGCACGAACGCCGTCCTCTATATTTGTAACGGCAAGGCCCTTCGGCTGGGGGATTCCCAGAGAGATGAGGAGCCTTTCGAAGCTGTCTCTGTTCTCAGCCTTGTCGATAGCCTCAACATCCGTTCCGATTATCTTAACGCCTCTTTCGGCAAGGGGGGCTGCCAGATTGACCGCAGTCTGTCCGCCGAGGGATGCAATAACACCTATGGGCTTTTCAAGGGCAATTATATTGCATACGTCCTCTGTGCACAGAGGCTCAAAATAGAGCTTGTCGGAGCAGGTGTAGTCTGTTGATACTGTTTCGGGATTGTTGTTGATTATAATGGCCTCATATCCCGCTGCCTTGATGGTTTGAACGGCATGAACGCTTGAGTAGTCAAATTCTACGCCCTGTCCTATGCGTATAGGGCCGGAGCCCAGAACGATAATTTTTTCTTTGTCGGAGACGATGCTCTCGTTTTCATCCTCGTAGGTGGAGTAAAAATAGGGAACATAGCTTAAGAACTCGCCTGCGCAGGTGTCAATCATTTTGTAAACCGGGAAAATATTGTGTTTCCTGCGAAGGGCGAAAATATTATCCTCGGTTGTTCCCCAGATAACAGCGACAGCCTTATCCGAAAAGCCCATACGCTTTGCTTCATAAAGAGCCTCGGGGCTTCCGACGGCAGCCTTAAGGGTCTGCTCCTCAAGTATAATATTTCTGAGTTTTCTTAAGAAAAATTTATCGATGGCCGTAATGGCGTTGATTTCATCGGGAGTAGCACCCAGACGGAGCAGCTTTGCAATGGCGTAAATTCTGTCATCGGTGCCGATTTTTATGTAGGAGAGGAGCTCATCCTTTGTATAGGCGTCAAATTTCGGCATATGCAGATGGTAGCAGCCTATTTCAAGGCTTCTTATAGCCTTGAGAAGGCTTTCCTCAAAGGTTCTTCCGACACTCATGGTTTCGCCGGTTGCCTTCATCTGCGTTCCGAGGCTGTTGTTTGCATCCGCAAATTTATCGAAGGGAAAGCGGGGCATTTTGGTTACGATATAGTCAAGGCTGGGCTCAAAGCATGCGGGCGTATTTGCCAGCATAATTTCATCAAGAGTCATTCCGACGGCGATTTTTGCGGATACTCTTGCAATGGGGTAACCGCTCGCCTTACTTGCAAGAGCAGAGGAGCGGGATACTCTCGGGTTAACCTCTATCAGATAATACTGAAATGAGTATGGGTCAAGGGCAAACTGAACATTGCAGCCTCCCTCTATTTTTAGCTCCCTGATAATTTTGAGAGCGGAATCTCTGAGCATGTGATATTCCTTGTTTGTAAGCGTCTGTGAGGGGCAGACAACAATGGAATCTCCGGTGTGAATTCCGACGGGGTCGAGGTTTTCCATATTGCAGACGGTGATGGCGGTGTCGTTTCCGTCTCTCATTACCTCATATTCTATTTCCTTAAAGCCCTTGATGCTCTTTTCAATAAGCACCTGATGAACAGGGGACAGGGAAAGAGCATTTTTCATTATCTCTTCAAACTCGGTTTCGTTATCCGCAAAACCGCCTCCGGTTCCGCCGAGAGTGAAGGCGGGTCTTAATACAACGGGAAAGCCGATATTTCTTGCCGCTTCCAGTCCTTCCTCGAGACTGCAGGCGATTTCGGAGGGGAGAACGGGCTCACCGAGGCTCTGGCAAAGCTCCTTGAAAAGCTCTCTGTCCTCGGCTCTCTCTATACTCTCGCTTTTTGTACCCAGAAGCTCTGTCCCGCATTCCTTCAGAACGCCTTTTTTCTCAAGGCTCATGGCAAGGTTAAGTCCCGTCTGTCCGCCAATACCGGGGACAATTGCATCGGGTCTTTCGTAGCGGATTATTTTCGCAATGTACTCAAGAGTAAGGGGCTCCATATAGACCTTATCCGCTATGGTGGTGTCGGTCATTATGGTTGCGGGGTTAGAATTGCAGAGGATAACCTCGTAGCCCTCCTCCTTAAGAGCAAGGCATGCCTGAGTTCCGGCGTAGTCAAATTCGGCGGCCTGACCGATAACGATAGGGCCGGAGCCTATAACCAGAATTTTTTTAATGTCTGTTCTCTTAGGCATGGCTGTTTTCCTCCAGCATTGAGATGAAATAATCGAAAAGATAATCACTGTCCTGAGGTCCGGGGGCACTTTCGGGGTGATACTGAACCGAGAAGATTTTCTCGGCTTTGTTTTCCTGTCCCTCAACGGTATTATCCAGAATATTTATGTGGGTGACGGTAAGCCCGGTTCCCTCAAGACTTTCGGGGTTAACCGCATAGGAATGGTTCTGGCTTGTCATCTCGATTTTTCCCGTTTTGAGATTCCTTACGGGATGATTTCCACCTCTGTGTCCGAATTTGAGCTTATATGTGTCACCGCCGCAGGCAAGGGCGATTATCTGATGCCCCAGGCATATTCCGAAAACAGGCAACTTTCCGCGAAGGGCTTTAATAAGCTCAATTACCTCGGAGGCATCCTTGGGGTCTCCGGGACCGTTGGAGATGAATACCCCGTCCGGGGAAAGCTTAAGAACTTCCTCTGCGCTTGTATTATATGGAAGAACTACAACATCGCAGCCGTGCCTGTTAAGGGAGCGTACAATGTTCTTTTTCATTCCGCAGTCTATTGCGGCAACAAGATACCTTCCGGAAGGCGCATCGGAGCGGAAGGCTTTTTTACAGCTTACCCTCGAAACAGCATCGTGAGGCAGCTGGTTTGCTGAGAGAAATGCCATAGCCTCATTGTCGGAAAGCTCCGCACTGCACAGATATGCCTTGCAGCAACCCTTTTCCCTTATGCTTTTTGCAAGCTTTCTTGTATCAATTCCCCATATTCCCGGCACTTTAAGCTGCTCCATTATTTCTCCGAGGGATTTTTCACCCCTGAAGTTGGATGGCTCGGGATTATATTCTCTGACGATTAAGGCGCCGATGGAGGGAAAATCGGTTTCATAGTCCTCCTCCGGCATACCGTAATTTCCTATGAGAGGGTATGTGAATACTACGCCCTGGTCCGTGTATGAGGGGTCGGAGAATATTTCCTGATATCCCGCCATAGAGGTGTTGAAAACAGCCTCAATTAGTCTGTCCTCTCCTGTGTAGCCAAAGCCGTATCCGTAATAAATATCGCCCGTTTCAAGTACAAGCTTTTTATCAAACTGCTTCATAATGAAGGCTTACTCCTTACCGTGGATTTTCCTTTCAAAGCGGTCCTTCTCACTGACCGCAGGTGTGAATGTGGGGTATCCGCCGCCAAAGCAGGCGGTACAGAAGCCTCTGTCCTCCCCGCAGAGCTTACGAACGCCCTCAAGACTGAGGTAACCGAGAGAGTCAACACCGATTATTTTTGCAATTTCCTCAACGCTGTGATGGTTTGCGATAAGATGATCGGGAGAGTCTATGTCAACTCCGTAGTAGCAGGGTGAAACAAAGGGAGGTGCACTGACGCGCATATGTATTTCCTTTGCCCCTGCGCGTCTTAGCATATCAATGGTTCTTCTGCAGGTTGTTCCTCTGACGATGCTGTCGTCGATAAGAACGATTCTTTTGCCCTTTATAACGGGAGCAATGGGGTTAAGCTTTATGTCAACTCCGACCTCTCTCATTTCCTGGGTGGGGGCAATAAAGGTTCTGCCTATGTATTTGTTTTTTGTAAAGCCTATTTCATAGGGGATTTTTGAGGCCTTTGCATATCCGACGGCTGCATCAAGTCCGCTGTCCGGAACGCCGATAACGAGGTCTGCGGATACGGGATGCTCCTTTGCAAGAATCTCTCCGGCTTTCTGCCTTGCAAGAGAAACGCAGGCTCCGTCAATAACGGAATCGGGTCTTGCAAAATAGATATATTCAAAAACGCACAGGCTTCTGCCTACCTTACCGCAGTGCTCCTTGTTGCTTGAAATACCTTTTTCGTCAACAGTAACTACCTCGCCGGGCAGAACATCTCTTATGAATTCCGCTCCGACGGCATCAAGTGCGCAGGTTTCGGAGGCAAATACAACAGAGCCATCCTGTGTTTTTCCGATACAGAGGGGTCTGAAGCCGTGAGGGTCCCTTGCGGCAATAAGCTTTGAGGGGGATGAAATTACAAGGCTGTATGCTCCTTCAATTACGTTCATTGCTCTGCATACGGCATCCTCAATGCTGGAGGCAGACAGCCTCTCGCGAACGATAATATACGCAATTACCTCGCTGTCTGTTGTTGTATGGAAAATGGAGCCCTGTTCTTCAAGAGCATCGCGAAGCTCGGAGGAATTGACAAGGTTTCCGTTATGGGCAAGTGCCATACGGCCCTTGTGGTGATTTATTATAAGGGGCTGAACATTGCGAAGATTGTCTCTTCCCGTTGTTGCGTAGCGAACATGGCCTACGGCAATATTTCCCGGCCCGAGGGCGGCAAGCTCTCTGCCGGTGAATACCT
>JAKSPP010000071.1 GCA_024404735.1 Oscillospiraceae bacterium
GGCAAAGAATAGAGCGGGCTTGGATGTGTACCAGAGGAAGTCGTGGAGGCTCAGTGCGGCAGAACCGCCAAGAAGGATGGAGGTGGTGTCACCGACCAGTGTTGCGGCACCCTGAAGGTTTGAGGATACGGATATAGCGATAATCATACTTACGGGACTTATTTTGAGACGCTTTGCAATTGCAAGAGCAACAGGGGCAATCATAAGAACCGTTGCAACGTTATCTATAAATGCAGATACAACTCCCGCAAAAAGAGAAAGGATGATTATTGCCCATTTTACATTGGGGACCTTCTCTATTATTATGTCGCTTAAAAGATTCGGCATTCCGGAATCAATTACCAGAGCAACAGTTCCCATTGTACCGCCTATCATAAGAAGCACATTGAAATCAATGGAGAAGAAAGCCTCCTTTATTCCTATGATTCCCGTTACAATGAAAATCAAAGCCGAGCAAAGGGCTATTATCGGCCTTTTTTTCGGAATCGTAAACATAAGTACATATGTTAGAACGAAAAGAATAATAGCAAGCGTCATTACGGGTTTAACTCCTTGAATTTGCAAAAATATATAAAAAAACCGGGCCGGCCTTTTCCGCCGCACCCGAGCAAATAAGGGCATACATGCACAGCAAAAAAGACTGATGCATGAGTCTCGCAAATTAAAGCAAGCCAGACGGACTTTCAATTAATGCCCGACGAGGTTGTTGACTTGCTACGCCCCAAAGAAGCGCTTGCTACTCCCCCAAGATGGTTTTATGCTAACATATTGAAGACTTTTTGTCAACAGCAAAACACACCCGTATTACCTTTATTGCCTTTGCATATGGCAAAAGCTCCTGCGGTTTATTCTTCCGCAGGAGCTTTTTAATAATAAAATGTGTGGATTAGCCGAAGAATTTGTCGTGAATTGCACTGACAGCCTTGTCGGTGTCGGCCTTTGCGATGAGAACGGAGATTTTGATTTCACTGGTGGAAATCATCTGGATATTAACTCTTGCCTGAGAAAGAGCCTCGAAGAGATTGGAAGCAACGCCGGCATCCGTTACCATTCCGGCACCTACGATGGATACCTTTGCAACGTTTTCATCAACAACGATTTCCTTGCAGCCGAGGTATTCCTTCTGCTCATTGAGGATTGCGAGAGTGTCTGCGGAATCCTTGGAATGAACAGTGAAGCTGATGTCATTTGTACCTTCCTTGGAGAGGGACTGAATAATGATATCAACATTGATATTTGCTTTTCCGAGGTGTCTGAAAAGCTTGAAAGCGATGCCGGGCTCATCGGGGAGACCTACGACAGTAAATCTTGCAATATTATCGTCCTTTGCGACGCCGGAAATGACCATACGTTCCATTTTACTTACTATCTCCTTAACTTTGGTTCCGGGGGTTCTTATGTAGCTGGAAAGAACCTCCATATCAACATTATATTTTTTTGCCATTTCAACAGATCTGTTATGAAGAACCTGAGAACCGCAGGAAGCGAGCTCAAGCATCTCGTCATAGGTAATCTCATTGAGCTTTTTTCCGTTTGCAACGTTGCGGAGGTATGCAGTGTATACGCCTTCGACGTCGGTATAAATCTGGCACTTATCGGCGTGGAGAACAGCTGCTATTGCTACGGCAGAGGTATCGGAGCCACCGCGGCCGAGAGTTGTGATATCCTCATACTTGTTTACACCCTGGAAGCCTGTTATAAGAACAACACGGCGCTTATCAAGCTCTCTTCTGATACGCTCTGTGGAAATGTCCTTAATCTTGGCATCGGAGTAAACACTGTTGGTATGGAATCCGACCTGCCATGCGTTAAGGCTTACAACGGGAATGCGCATTTTCTCAAGCTGCATAGCCATAAGTGCAACGGACATCTGCTCACCTACAGACAGAAGCATATCCATTTCACGCTTGGAGGGATTGGGATTAATCTCATGTGCCTTATCTATGAGATCATCGGTGGTATCTCCCTGTGCAGACAGAACAACGACGAGCTCATGGCCCTCGTTATAATAATCTGCGATGCGGTTTGCAACATTCTCAATGCGCTCTGCATTGGCAACGGAGCTTCCGCCGTATTTCTGAACAATAAGCATAATACTATAACCTCGTTTAGTCTAAAATTCTGTAGCTTGCGATTATTTCGGCACCTTCAAAGAGAGCGGAGAGTGCCTTATTGTCAATGCTGTCTGTAATGACATAGCTTACTCCGTCGAACTCACCCTGAGCAGGAACGGAAGCATTACCCTTAAATGCAACATAACGTCTGGATTTAAGATTGTCGATATCTCCCCACTCCTCGGGACGGAACTCACCCCAGGAGGGGTAGGCTTTTCCGTCTGCAAGGCGAACAGTGTCGATTATATCTCCGACAACTGCGGAGGCCGTGGGACGTCTTCCTGCGCCGGGACCGGCGAGAACAACCTCGTTAACATAATCGCCGATAATGGACACGGCATTCATAACACCGTTAATTCCGGCGAGAACATTTGAATTAGGGACAAAGTGAGGGGCAACATAGGCATATACCTTACCGTCCTCACCTCTTAATGTACGGCCGAGAAGCTTTACGGCATAGCCGAGAGAGGCAGCGGCCTTCGTATCTTCAACCGTGATGTTTGTGATACCCTCTGTGGATACGATTTCCGTGGGAACATTGAAGCCGTATGCCAGATCGGCGAGAATGCAGATTTTTCTGCAGGCATCGATTCCTTCAACATCGGCTGCGGGGTTTTTCTCGGCATAACCGAGAGCCTGAGCCTCTGCAAGTGCATCGGCAAATGCCGTACCCTTTGTAAGCATTTCGTTCAGGATGTAGTTAGTGGTTCCGTTGATGATTCCGCGGATTTCGATAAAATCGTTGCCATCGAGGCAGGTGCGCAGAGGACGCAGGAGAGGAATTCCGCCGCCTACGGAGGCCTCGAAAAGCAGCATTACATTGTTTTCCTTTGCAAGGGCAAGAAGCTCAAGACCTCTGTCGGCAATCATTTCCTTATTGCAGGTGCAGACATGCTTTCCGGCCTTAAGGCAGCGCTTTACAAAATCATAGGCAATGGTCTTTCCGCCGATGCATTCCGTTACAACGTATACCTCGGGGTCGTTCAAGATGATATCAATGTCGTGAATTACCTTATCTCCGAGGGGATGGTCGGGAAACTCACGAACATCGAGAATATATTTAAGCTCGACGGGGATTTCCTCTGATTCTGTTCTGAGGCAAACCTTGCCGGCTGCAAGCATTTCCGCAACGCCTGTTCCGACAATACCGAAGCCCATACATGCGGCCTTCTTTACCATAATCACTTCTCCTGTTGTATTCAAATTATATATTAAGCACTGTTAATTATCAGTTTGCAAGAATCTCTACTCGCAGAACAGATTCAATCATCCGAAGCTTTTCACTGATTTCAACCGGTGAAACCTCCATTCCACCGCAGATGAAGGAAATCGTAATAATTGCGGCACCGTTTGTGGGGATAGACTGATTGATTGTAATAATATTCGCGTCGACCGCCGCAAAAACAGATAAAACCGAGACCAGAGTCCCGGGTCTGTCCATCGTGAGAATGCTTAGGGTCATTGTTTCATCACGCTTCATATTGCGAAGAGGAGAAACAAAGTCCTTGTACTTGTAGAATGCACTTCTGGAAATTCCGACAGTCTCAACAGCCTTTGCGATTGTATCCGCCTCACCCGTTGATAAGAGACGCTTTGCCTCGCATACCTTGATGAAAACCTCCGGAAGAACCGAAGCATCAACTATATATTGCCTGTGAGTATTGCTCAAGTGTATGTCCACCTCCGAAGCACATTTGTTTTCGGTGTGAACATATTAGCACTATTTTTTCACTCTTGCAACATATTTTTGCGCCGAATAATGCCAATAATAATAACAGATATTAGTCACATTATACAAAATAGCAAAACTGCTTTGACACTAAAATAACAAAGCAGTTTTATGTATAGCCGTACATTCCCCTTACACTTGCCTCTCCGTAACGAAGAATGTCTCTTTTTCCGTTGGGGAGTCTTATTACAAGACCGAAATCCTCATCTATCTCCTCCGCAAAAGCCCTGAAGCTTTCATCTCCTCTTTTACAGAAAATTTCATTGCCGGGTGTGATGCACAGCTGCCTGTAATCGGCGATATATTCTTTTTTATTGTTCGGGAAACCCGATAAAAGTGCATTGAGTTCATTAATAAAAAAGGGTGAAATCTCCTCGGGGGAAAACTGCTTCCCCGTCTCCTCTTCTATACAGGTTGCCTTGTCGGAGAGCTCCTGCGGAAGGGCTCCGGAAAGCAGATTGATTCCTATTCCCGTTATTATATAATCCGCCTTCCCGCCCTTGAAGGCGGTTTCCGTCAGTATTCCCCCAAGCTTTTTCTTTCCGGAAATAATGTCATTAATCCATTTAATTCTCGGAGAAAGCCCGCTGAAGGCTTCAATCGCCCTGCATACCGCGACGGCAACCATAGGAGTTACATCTGCGCAGAGATAGGAAGGACAGTCGGGCCGAAGAAGATAAGACAGATACAGTCCCGCACCTTTAGGAGATTCGAAGCTTCTTCTGTACATCCCCCGTCCCGCAGTCTGCTCAAGCGCAACTACAGCTGTTCCGGAAGGTGCCCCGGAGACTGCCAGTTCCTTAAGATATGTATTTGTGGAGTCAACAGACTCGAGAATAACAGGCATATCCATAGCTTTTTCCATTTCATTAAATAATAGGAACAAATACGATAAAAATAAGCTGTATTTTATTTCATTTCGCTGCGGGGAAGCATTCTTTTTCTTATTTCATTGAGCACTCTTTTTTTGTCTCCGCTCCAGGCGGGTGCAATCAAATCCCTTTTCGCCCCGTCTCCGGTAAGGCGGTGGACAATGATATCATCACGAAGAACGGAAACGCAGGCCTCAAGGATATCAATATATTCGGAAAGAGAGAGTGGCAAAACATTACCTCTGTCATATTCCCCCGCAAGGTCCGTTCCTTTAAGAATATGAAGAAGCTGAAGCTTGATTCCGTCAGAACCAATGTCCGAAATATATTTTGCTGTTTTAACGGCATCATCGGCAGTTTCCTCGGGAAGGCCGATTATCATATGCGTCACGGTTTCTATGTTCGCGACCTTAAGCCTTCTTACGGCATCATCATAAACCGAGAGAGGGTATCCCCTTCTGATATACTTTGCAGTATGCTCGTTTACTGTTTGAAGGCCAAGCTCAACCCACAGGGGCTTCACGGCATTAAGCTCCGACAGAAGCTCTATTTTTTCCTGCTCAAGGCAGTCGGGCATTGTTGCAATTGCAAGCCCGAATATTTCGGGAAGAGAAACAGCCTCCTCAAAAATCTCCCGAAGCATCGATACAGGAGCATAGGTGTTTGTAAAGCTCTGAAAATAAAGAATATATTTTCCGCCCTTGTTTTTGCTCTCAACAAGAGCCTTTGCACGGTTTACCTTTTCCCGAAGGCTGCATCCTGCGGGAGCGAAGTCCCCGGAGCCTCTTCCGGAGCAGAAAATACAGCCTCCTGTATCTATTTTTCCGTCTCTGTTCGGACAGGTAAAGCCCCCGTCAACGGAGAGCTTATACACCTTGCAGCCGAAGCGTTTTTTCAGTTCATCATTAAGAGAGTTATAGTAAATCATCTGCTCTCTTTGTTTTTGTAGCGAGGCTTTGGTTCCGGCCTCCAGCCATCAAGGGGAAGACGCTGCATAGAACCGAATATCTTCGTCTGAAGGTCGGGATAGTCCTTCTGAAGAGCTGCGATGAGCTCCTTGACCTCATGGCGCTTTGAGGTTTTATCCATGGGGCAGTTGTTTTCGACAACGGGAAGCTTAAGCTGCTCCGCAATTGAGGCAATTTTACCCTCTCCGCAGTATATGAGAGGTCTTATCTGAGTTACGCCGGAGCGGGACATATACGTCACGGGCTTGAAGCAGCTTATTCTTCCTTCAAGAAGCAAGGAGAGAAGGAAGGTTTCAACAGCATCGTTGTAATGATGACCGAGAGCAAGCTTGTTGCAGCCACGTTCAGAGATTGCGGTATTGAGGGCCCCTCTTCTCATTTTTGAACAGAGTGAGCATGGATTATCCTCATTTCTTGCATCAAATACTATCTCTTTAATGTCTGTTTTTACACGCTCGTAGTGAACTCCGAGCTCCTTGCAGAATTCCGCAACGGGAGAAAAGTCCATATCCTGAAAACCGAGGTCAATCGTAATCGCCTCAAGTTCAAAGGGAACAGGATAAAAAATCTTAAGATGAGCAAGCGCGCGAAGCAGAACAAGGCTGTCTTTTCCGCCCGAAACGCCTACTGCGATTTTATCCCCCGGCTCTATCATGTTATATTCGTCAATTCCTTTGCGTACAAGGGATGCAAAGCTGTTTATAATCTCATTCATAAAAGCTCCGAAAAAACAAAAAATTGAAAAAATGAGTTTTGCGAAAACAGAAGAAATTCGTCGAAAAACGGCGAATTTCAAAGAATTATTATATCAAAATGAAAATGGGTGAAAAATGCCCTTGACTTTAAGAATTCATTATGTTATAAATTACAAGCGCATTTGAGAGAAGCGCTTATTTTTCTGCGTTTTCTGTAAACTGATTTTACTTCAAATGCGACCAATTTGTCAAAAAATTTTTTAGATAATTCTTATTGGAGGAAACTACGATGTCCACTACAATAGCAAAGAACGAGACCATCGAGCGTAAGTGGTACGTTCTTGACGCAGCAGGCAAGCCCCTCGGCAAGACCGCTGTTATGGCTGCAGATATTCTTCGCGGCACAACCACGGCCATCTACACCCCTCATGTTGACTGCGGTGATTTCGTTATCATCATCAACGCCGAGAAGGCTATCCTTACCGGCAAGAAGCTTGAGCAGAAGTACTACCGTCATCACTCCGGCTGGATTGGCGGTCTGAAGGAAGTTAAGTACAAAGAGCTCATGGAGAAGAAGCCCGAGTTCGCAATGCAGATTGCCGTCAAGGGTATGCTTCAGAAGAACAAGCTCGCTAACGACCAGCTTACCCGTCTCAAGATTTACCGTGGCTCCGAGCACAAGCACGCAGCCCAGAAGCCCGAAGTAATCGGCTGAGTTAAGGAGGAAACATAAATGGCAACATACGTATCCAAGAAGCCCTATATGTACGGCACAGGCCGTCGTAAGTCCTCTGTCGCAAGAGTTCACCTCATTCCCGGCGGCACCGGCAAGATCACCATCAACGGCCGTGATATCAACGACTATTTCGGACTTGAGACTCTCAAGCTCATCGTTCGTCAGCCCCTTGCCATCACCGGCATGACCGAGAAGGTTGACATTGAGTGCACTGTTGCAGGCGGCGGTGTTTCCGGCCAGGCCGGCGCTGTTCGTCACGGCATTGCCCGTGCACTTCTTCTCGTTGACGACGCTTTCCGCGCTCCCCTCAAGGCTGCAGGTCTCCTGACCCGTGACCCCAGAATGAAGGAGAGAAAGAAATACGGCCTCAAAGCCGCACGTCGTGCACCGCAGTTCAGCAAGAGATAATTTCTTCAAGGAATTCTCAAAAAACCCCGAAAACTCAAGGTTTTCGGGGTTTTCTTTTTTTACCCGTGTCTGT
>JAKSPP010000072.1 GCA_024404735.1 Oscillospiraceae bacterium
GATTCCGGTGATGGGAGGAACGAATTCTCTTGCACCGTTAGCGGCAATGATAACGTCTGCGCCGATTTCCTTTGCCATCTCGGGGGTAACCTCTGTATTCAGGCGGACATCAATTCCGGCCTCCATAACATGTCTTTCCTGATAGTCAAGGTAATCCTCGGTGTGCTTCTTGAAGGGAACCTGTCCCTCGCAGCGGAGAACACCTCCCAACTGCCCGGACTTCTCGCAGAGAATAACCTGATGGCCTCTGTCCTTTGCTGTCAGGGCTGCCTGCATACCGGCAATACCTCCGCCGACAACCAGAACCTTTCTGGGCTCGGACTTCTTTACCTCTGCAAGGTCGTAAACATATTCAAGGCCCTGTCCGAGACGGGGATTGATTGCACAGCTGTATTCCTCGCCGTGCATGAGTCTTGCGAAGCAGTAGCTGCAGCGCAGGCACTGACGGATTTCACTTTCCTGACCCCTTCTTGCCTTGTTGGGAGTATCGGGGTCTGCGGAAAGCTGGCGGGCAAGCTCAACAACGTCTGCCTTGCCGGAGGCAATAATCTCTTCCATCATCTCTGGGTCGGAGAGAGAGCCGACTGTTGCAACGGGAGTTTTGACGTGCTTCTTGATTTCTGCGGCATATTTTACGTTAACGCCGTCGGGAAGGAACATATTGGGGTGAGTAACTGTAAATACCTCATCAACCTCATGGCAGCCCGCGGAAACGTGAATAAGGTCAACATGTCCGTCAAGAGCCTCTGCGATTTTTACGCCGTAGTCAAGGTCGTATCCGCCCTCATATACCTCGGAGCCTGAGATACGCATCTCCACAACAAATCCGGGGCCGCAGGCCTTTTTAATGGCATCGGCAACGGCAACGGGGAAGCGCATTCTGTTTTCAAAGCTTCCGCCCCACATATCCTTGCGGTTGTTGGAGGGGAACATAAACTGGGAGAGAAGCCAGCCGTGTCCACCGTGTACGGTTACCATGCCGTAGCCCAGATTCTTGCAGTAAAGGGCAGCATCGGCAAACTTTTTAATAGTCTGCTCGATAATCTCCTGAGGCATTTCCTTTGCGATAATTGCATTTTCATTATGGAAGTTCTGGGTAACGGAATCGATGGCTCCGTATATGGTATTCCCGTCTTCGAAGGAAACGCGGGAGGAGGCTCCGCAGTGGTTAAGCTCCATGGAGGCAACGGCACCGTGTCGGGAAATTCTTCTTGCCAGTCTGTTAAGGACGCAGTGGCCTGTCATGTCGTCAAGATGAATCTGGGGGCCGTTTCCTGCGCCGATTTTGGAGTCGACAATAGCGTCTCCGATGGTAACTGCGGCGCAGCCGCCGATTGCCTTGCGCTCATAGAAGGCAGAGCCCTCTTCGGTGGGAATGTTGGGGTATGTGCTTGCGCTTGTTCCCTGAGGAGAAGCGAAAATTCTGTTTTTGAAATAGGTGTTGGCTAAGATAATGGGTGAGAAAAGATGCGGGTATTTTTCGTGAGCCATTTTTGTTCTCCTTGTTCCTGTTTTTTATTATGAAAAAATAATACGCTCTTGTACCGAAAATCAGTATATCATACGGATTTTAGTTTGTTAAGTGTCTTTTTCCATATCATCGTGCTTTGTGCCTGCATAGTCGCGGACAAAGGCTCTTGCCTGGTCAATGATATGGGCAATGGTTTTGAGCTTCATGCTTATTCTGGGCTTTGCTCCTGCCTCAACCTTAATCCTTCCCTTGTATTCGGGCCTTGCGTAAAGCTCCGATATGCGTGCAAGGTCAAAATCAAGAAGGGAATAATAAAGGAAGCCACCCTTCTGAGAAATATCTCCGATGCCCGCTCTTCCCGCTTCGCCTCTTAAAAGCGCAACATGAATCAGTGCCGTAACGGGAGTGGGAGGATCACCGAAGCGGTCTATTAGCTCGTCAAAAAGGTCATCGGCCTCTTCTTCGGTTCGCACCATTGCAATGCGCCTGTAAAGGTCCATTCTCTGCTCCGCAGAGGGGACGTAGCTGTCGGGGATATTTGCGGAAACGGCAAGGTCTGCCGAGCATTCCGCTCTCTTCTCGGGCTTTATTCCTTTTTCCTCCAGAACGGCCTCTTCAAGAAGCCTCATATACATGTCGTAGCCGACATCTGTCATATGTCCGGACTGCTCGGCTCCGAGAAGGCTTCCCGCACCTCTTATCTCAAGGTCACGCATGGCAATGCGGAAGCCGGAGTTAAACTCCGCAAACTCTCTTATTGCGGAAAGACGCTTTTCCGCTATTTCCGTGAGGCTCTTGTCTCTTTTGTAGGTGAGATATGCAAAGGCTCTGCGGTTTGAGCGTCCTACTCTGCCTCGAATCTGATGAAGCTGTGCAAGACCCATCTTGTCCGCATCCTCAATAATCAGGGTATTAACATTGGGAATATCAATTCCGGTTTCTATAATGGTTGTGCATACGAGTATCCCGCATTCTCCGTTTATAATGCTTTCCATTGCACCCTGAAGGCTGTCCTCACTCATCTTTCCGTGGGCAACGGCAATTCCCGTGTCCGGGAAGACCGCCGCCAGCCTTGCCGCCGTTCTGTCAATGGAGGCAACTCTGTTGTGAAGGTAGTAAACCTGACCTCCGCGGGAGAGCTCACGCCTTATTGCATCGTTTATTACGGCCTCATCGTGCTCCATAACAAAGGTCTGTACGGGTACTCTGTTTGAAGGCGGCTCCTCGAGGGTGGACATGTCCTTAAGTCCGCTCATCGCCATATTGAGAGTTCTGGGAATGGGGGTAGCCGAGAGAGTCAGAACATCCACATTCCTCGAAAGCTCCTTAAGCTTCTCCTTGTGTCCGACGCCGAAGCGCTGCTCCTCGTCAACAACCAGAAGACCCAGCTTCTTAAACTCAATGTCCTTCTGAATAAGTCTGTGGGTTCCTATTACAATATCAACGCTTCCGTCCTTAAGCCCCTCAAGGGTCCTTCTTACCTGAGCAGGGGTGCGGTAGCGGGAGAGAACCTCTATTTTTATGGGATAACCGAAAAACCTCTGTGAGGCTGTCTGAAAATGCTGCTGTGCAAGAACTGTTGTGGGGCAAAGAATTGCGGCCTGATATCCGTCGAGAACGCACTTCATAACGGCTCTGAGGGCAACCTCTGTCTTTCCGTAGCCAACGTCACCGCACAGGACTCTGTCCATGGGAACGGGCTTTTCCATATCCTTTTTTATTTCTTCTATGCTCTGAAGCTGGTCCCCGGTTTCGGAGTAGCCGAAGGACATTTCAAATTCCCTCTGCCAGGGGGAGTCCGGGGCAAAGGCGTGTCCGGGAAGACGGCTCCTCTCGGCATAGAGCTTAATGAGCTTTGCCGCCATTTCCTTCGCTGCGGCCTTGGCTCTTGACTTCGTTTTTGTCCAGTCGCTTCCGCCCATTTTCGAAAGACGGACGGTTTCCGGGTCGGCAGTGCCCACGTATTTGCTGACCATATCAAGGCTCAGTGCCGGAACATAAAGAACATCCGAGCCGTTGTAGGCGATTTTTATATAATCCTTATCGGCTCCGTCCATTCGCATTTTGACAACGCCTTCAAATCTGCCGATGCCGTGAACCTCATGAACAACAAGGTCGCCTACGGAAAGGTCCGAATAGGAATTAATCTTTTGCCTTGCGGAGTCGCCCTTTTTCTTCCTTCGGGTTTTCATCTGAGGCTTCAGAAGCTGGGCATCCGTCAGAACGGCAAAGGAGCTTTTTGTGTACTCAAAGCCTCCGGACAGTGCACCGACGGCAATCCTGCATGCTCCGGGAACGCAGGTCTCTCCGGGGGAGGATACTATTGTTGCTTCAATGCCTCTTACGAGGAAGTAGTCGAGCATTATTTTCGCTCGTCTCTCGTCTCCGGTCAATACGGAAACGGCAAAGCCGTTTTGAAGATAGTGGCGGACATCGTCACAGGCTGTATCAAGGCTTCCGCCGTAGGACGGAAGCTGCTTTGAGGTAATTCCCACAAGAGCTCTCGGCTCCGGAAATACCCTGCCCTTTGAGAAATTGTCCTCCATAACAAGGGCAAAGCTGCCCAGGGCCTCGGCACCCTTGTCCGCAAGAAGGTAATAGTCATCTACCTCTGCTTTTATTGAGCCTCCCTCAATAAGAGCCGTCATATCCTCCGCAAAAAGCTTTCTTCGACTCTGAGCGGAGCTTATGCACTTATCCGGAGCATCGAAAATGACGAGGGCTTCTTCGGGAATGTAGGAAATCGGTGTGACTATATCCCCGAATATAAGCCTTGCGTAGCGGTCGGGAGATTTGCAGGTGCCCGTTTCCTTAAGCATTTCGGCATCCTCGGCTATGCGTTCCCGAAGAAGGGCTGCCTCACTTCTTCTGCTTCGTCTGAGACTGCCGAGAAGAAGCTGCAGGGAGTTATATAGTCCCTCCGCTCCGCCCTCTGCAAAGGCGGGCAGACATTCTCCGGCGGGGAGTACGGTGAAGCCTTCGGCATTCTCCGTTCTTCTCTGTGTATCTGTGTCAAAAAAGCCCATGGAGTCAATATCATCGCCCCAGAATTCAATTCGAAGGGGCTCGGGATGCCCGGGGGAGAAAATATCCAGAATTCCGCCTCTTACGGAGAACTGACCCACAGACTCAACCTGCTCTCTTCCAGCATATCCGAGACAGACGAGCTTTTCCTTAATCTCCTCAAGAGTGAGGCCACAGTCGGGGTCAATGACGAATGCGGAGGAAAGAAGCTTTTCCTTTGGAATACAGCGCTGAAGCATGGCATCAAAGGTCGCAACAACGCAGTCTGCCCCCCCGGCCGCCTCATACAGGCTAAGCAGCTTCTGTCTGTCAGATGCCTTATCCGCTGAATCTGCGGGATATAAAAGAAGCTCCTTTGAAGGGAGAAAAACGGGTGGCTTTCCCAGAAGCACGGAAAGGTTTCGCACCATGGTCTCTGCGCTTGTGTCATCGGGGCAGACAACATACATGGGCAAGGCGGTTTTGATTTTAAGGCCGGCTGCTATCTGTGCCTTTGCCGCTTCACCTATTCCCGATACATATACAGGGGTCCGTCCGGCCTCAATGGCCTCAAGAACAGGGCCTGTTTCAAGGTTCCACATTTTGCTTTATCTCCTTTCAAAGAATAAATATCAAAGTATAAAATAAAAAAAACGGGACAGCACTTAAGGCCAAGATTTTGTCTGAGGGGGGTGTAGACAAAATCTTGGCTTTTTTATTTCCGATATTAAACGATTATTTCTTTCCGCCGTAAATGGACTTCATTCTCTTTGAGTGGTCGAGAATTCTCTTTCTTATACGGAGAGTCTGGGGGGTAACCTCAAGAAGCTCATCGTCTGCAAGGAACTCAAGGCACTGCTCAAGGCTGAGCTTGCGGGGAGGAATAAGTCTGAGGGCCTCGTCGCTTCCTGCGGCACGCATGTTTGTAAGCTGTTTTTTCTTGCAGATGTTAACTGTAATATCCTCTGCCTTGGGGCACTCGCCGATAACCATACCGCCGTATACGGGAACACCGGGGCCGATGAACAGGCTGCCTCTGTCCTGAGCGGAGAAAAGGCCGTATGCAACGGAATCTCCGGTTTCCCATGCGATGAGAGAACCGCTGTTTCTTCTGGCAATTTCGCCCTTGAAGGGCTCGTAACGCTCAAATACGGAGGCCATAATGCCTTCGCCCTTGGTGTCTGTAAGGAATTCATTTCTGTATCCGAAGAGTCCTCGGGAGGGAACAAAGAACTCAATCTTCATTCTGTTTCCGACGGGAGTCATCTCGGAAAGGTCGCCCTTGCGGCTTCCCAGCTTCTCAATTACGGCACCGACATAATCCTGAGGAACATCAACAACAACTCGTTCAATGGGCTCGCATCTTACGCCGTCAATCTCCTTGAGAAGTACACGGGGAGGTGAAACCTGAAGCTCATAGCCCTCGCGGCGCATGGTTTCAATGAGAATGGAAAGGCTCATTTCACCGCGGCCTGCAACATTGAAGGCATCTGTCTCACCGTCAATTTCGGAAACACGGAGGGAAACATCCTTAAGGGTTTCCTTGAAGAGGCGCTCCTTAATCTGACGGGAGGTTACGAACTTGCCCTCCTTGCCTGCAAAGGGGCTGTCGTTAACGGCAAAGGTCATTTCAACGGTAGGTGCGGAAATCTTTACAAAGGGCAGGGGGGCGGCTGAGCCGCGTGCACAGATGGTATCACCGATGGTAATATCACCTATACCGCTGAGGGCAACGATATTTCCTGCGCTTGCCTCGGTAACTGCTACCTTTGCAAGACCGTCAAACATATAGAGAGAAACTGCCTTGGCCTTCTGGGGTGCGGCATCGGGGTCATGGAAGTTGCAGACCTCGATTTCCATATTCTGCTTTATAATACCGCGCTCAATTCTTCCGATTGCGATTCTTCCGACGTACTCGTTGTAGTCAATGGAGGAAACCAGCATCTGGAAGGGGGCCTCTGTATCCCGGTCGGGCTCGGGAATGTACTCCATAATGGTTTCGAAAAGGGGAGTAAGGTCTGTTCCGACGGTGTCGGGAGAATAGCTTGCTGTGCCCTGTCTGCCGGAGCAGAAAAGCATGGGAGAATCAAGCTGCTCGTCTGTTGCGTTGAGGTCCATAAGAAGCTCAAGGCACTCGTCGATTACTTCACTGATTCTTGCATCGGGTCTGTCAATCTTGTTTACAACGACTATAACTCTGTGGCCCAGCTCGAGAGCTCTTGAAAGAACAAAACGAGTCTGGGGCATAGGACCCTCGGCGGCGTCAACAAGAAGAATAACACCGTTAACCATCTTGAGAACACGCTCAACCTCACCCCCGAAATCGGCGTGGCCCGGTGTGTCGACAATGTTGATTTTTGCATCCTTATAGGTGATGGCAGTATTCTTTGCCATAATGGTGATGCCACGTTCACGCTCAAGGTCGCCGGAGTCCATGACTCTTTCAACGACCTCCTGATTTTCCCTGTAAATGCCGGACTGCTTCAGCATTTCGTCAACTAAGGTTGTCTTACCGTGGTCAACGTGGGCAATAATTGCAACGTTTCTTAATTTGCTCAAGGAAACCCACCCTCTCATATATAGAATAATGATAAATTAATATATAATAGAATAACCGAATTATAATAGCACTCCAATTGTAAATTTGCAAGGTTTATTTGCAAAAATCCCAGTTCTGATTTTTGGGCCCGAATGAATTAAGAATATTTTATACAGTTTTTATTCATTTTTTGCTTTTTTCAGAAAATGTCGAACTGCTTTAGCTCTTTAACTTCAAGGCTTGAATCCGAACACATTCATATTAAAAAGGGAAAAATTGGGGCATAAAAAGAGCCGGAGGACTTTGAATCCTCTGGCTCATTGATTGCATATTACATTGAGAGAACAAACTGGGATTGATACTCATCTTAGCCCTATAAAATTTCAATTTCCAGTACTCAAATACCGGCCATTCCCTTAATTACTTCTAAAAGCGCCAAA
>JAKSPP010000073.1 GCA_024404735.1 Oscillospiraceae bacterium
TGTGAGAGGCGGCAATGGTGGTAATCATGCGGTTGTTCTCTCTCTCCTCCTTGGTGGGATTGAAGAGATACTTCTCACCGTCCCAGCCGAGAACGATACCGGCAATGGGTCCGTTAAAGGGAACATCGGAGATGGCAACGGCAGCTGCGGCACCGATCATTGCGGTAATCTCGGGAGAGCAATCGGGGTCAACATTGAGAACATCGCAGGAGATAACAACATCATTGCGAAGATCGGAGGGGAAGAGAGGACGCATAGGTCTGTCTATAAGACGGGAAGCAAGAACTGCGGGAAGGGGGGGCTTTGCCTCACGGCGCATGAAAGAGCCGGGGATTCTGCCTACAGCATAGAGCTTCTCATTGAAATCAACGGAGAGGGGGAAGTAATCAATGCCGTCCTTGGGACGAGCGGAGGCAGTTACTGTTACAAGAACAGTGGTTCTGCCGTAGGAGGTAAGAATTGCTGCATTGCAGAGCTCTGCCATTTTGCCGATTTCCATCTTGAGAGGACGGCCGCAGTAGTCAATTTCGTAATTCTTAACGTCAAATTTTCTTTCGGAAATAATTGTCATCTGCCGAATAACTCCTTTATTGGCTTATTTTATATAGATTATGGATTCACACACTGAAAAAGAGGGAAATAAAAAATTGCGGGACAGTATTCACTTGTCCCGCAATTAAAACCTTCATAACCCTCAGAAAAATGTGGGATAACGCAATTACTTGCGGATACCCAGCTTAGCAATGATTGCACGATAACGCTCGATGTCGGTCTTGATAAGGTAATCAAGAAGTCTTCTGCGCTTACCAACGAGCTTGTACATACCAAGACGGCTGTGCTTGTCGTTGGGGTGCTGCTTGAGATGCTCGGTGAGCTGCTTGATACGCTCGGAGAGAATAGCAATCTGAACCTCGGGGGAACCTGTGTCATTCTCGTGAGTCTTGTTTGCCTCGATAACGGCGGTCTTCTGATCCTTAGTAATCATTTTAGGAACATCCTTTCTTATTTTGTTTACCCAAACGGCCGGGTGACGGGGCAGAAAGGAGCCGCCCGGGACCAAGCACGCGGGTTCATACATTTGGCTGCTCATAAACACAGCCTGTAGACTATACCATATTTTTCCCTGTTTGTAAAGCATTTTAAGAGTGTTTTTCAAAAATATTTTGAAAAAACAGACAAGGAAAATATTGAGTTTATTACCTGAGTATGATACCATAGCTTAGGAAAAAACACAAGCATAAGAAGGCATTTTTATGAAAATCAGATCTTTTTTACGCAGGTATTTTCTGCTCTGCCCGATAAGACACATTCTGACGATACTCGGCGCCGCTTTTATTGCAGTTTATTTTATTCTGAGAGATAACAAAAGCGCAATGCGGGCAATTTACAGGGGCCTTACAAAGCCCTATCACAGACTGATGTCAAAGGTATGTGGCATTTTCGGCTTCTCTGTTGCGGAAGTACTGATTTATATTTTTTCCGTCGGAATTATCATATACATCATTTACTGTATCGTTTCCCTTATCGGGAAACCCGAAAAAGGAAAAACCGCAATCCGTCTTGTTATAACCCTTCTCTGCTCCTTCTGCCTTATCTACGGAGGCTTCTGTATTCTATGGGGCGTATATTACGACACCTCATCCTTTGAAGAGGAATCCGGAATCGAGAGGCGACTTATAAGCACCGAGGAGCTGTATTCGGTTACGCATTACTTTACGCTTCTTACAAACTACTACGCTGACAGAGTGGAACGGGATGAAAACGGGGTATTTGCCGAAAGCAGAGAGGAAATCTTCGATAGTTCACAAAAGCTCTATCTGAATACCGAAATCACCTTTCCCTGCCTTGAGGGCGAGGAGCTCAGGCCCAAGGCATTTTCTCTCGGCAAGCTACTCAGTTACCTTGATTTTACGGGCTTCTTTTTTCCCTTTACCGCCGAGGCTAATATCAATAACCACTCCCCCTCCTGCATGCTTCCCTCAACCATAGCTCACGAGCTTGCCCATCAGAGAGGTGTTGCAAAGGAGGACGAGGCAAACTTTGTTGCCGTTATGGCAAGCCTTGACTCCGGGGACGATGTTTATTGCTACTCTGCCTGTCTTATGGCTTATACTTACCTTGGAAACGCCCTGTATTCGGCAGATTACGATGCCTGGAGGGAAAATTACATGCTCCTTTCCGACAGCGTAAAAACGGACTTTATGTATAAAAGCGAATACTGGAAGCAATTTGAAACCCCGGCGGCCACTGTTTCCAACACCGTTTATGAGAGCTTTCTCGAAAGCTACAGACAGGACCTGGGCCTTAAAACCTACGGTGCCTGCGTTGACATGCTTGTTATTTATTACCTTGATGCGGCAAATGCCGTAAATGATGCAAGTGTGATGAATTAGTTTATAATACTTATACTTACTCTTTTTATAGGGAGGAGACGGTAAAAATGATAATAGCTCTTCTTGTAATAATTCTTCTGGCACTTCTTGTCGCATTTGCCGGATATGTGATTTTCTGGCTCGCTTTTGTCCGTATGGAGAAAAATCCTCTGGGCTCAAAAACGCCTTCTTATATGGAGCCTTACATGCCCGAGATTAATGAAGGAATCGAATGGTTTAAGGCTCAGGATAAAATTGCCCTTGAGCTTACAAGCTTTGACCACCTCAGGCTGCGCGGAAATCTTCTTCCCGCCAGAAATGCAAGAGGTACCGTTATCCTTATGCACGGATACCGCAGCACTAACGGATACTCCGACCACAGCCTTTCATACCGCTTTTATCACGAGCTTGGTTACAATGTCCTGCAGACCTTTGAAAGAGCTCAGGACGAATCTGAGGGCAAATACATTACCTTCGGACTGAATGAGAGCAAGGACTGCAGGGACTGGGCCTGGCTGATATATGACCGCTACGGAATAAACCATGATATTTTTCTGGGCGGAATCTCCATGGGTGCATCAACGGTTCTTATGGCCGCAGGCACCGAGCTTCCCACCTCCGTTAGGGGAATCATAGCCGACTCCCCCTTTGCAGACCAGGAAGAACAGATAATTTCAACAATCAAGAGAACCATAAAGCTTCCCGGAAAGCCATTCCTTTACCTTGCAAAGCTATACTTCAGACTCTTTACCGGTCTTGACCTCAGCAAGCCCACCCCTCTTTCCGCCATGACTAAAAATCTTGCAATTCCCTGCTTCTTTGCCCACGGAAAGGATGACAGGATGGTGGATTTCGAGAATACCGAAAGGCTCTATGATGCCTGCAAGGCACAGAAAACGGTTTTCTTTTCCGAAAAAGCCGGTCACGGAATGAGCTTCGTTATTGACAGAGAGGATTATTCCGAAAAGGTAATAGCCTTCCTGAATGAAAATGCATCAGGCGGAAACGCCGGAATGACAAGACTGACCTCTCTTCAGAAGGGGAGAACAATAGCCCCCGTACCGATTCCCATTCCTCAGGATGATGAGAAGGACGAAAAAGAGCCTGAACCCGAAACCGAAACCGAAACCGCATCGGAACCGGCACCGGAGGCAGAAGCTCCTGCCGTGCCCTCGGCAGCGGCATTTCCCGGGGAAGAAATCATAGAAGAAGCCCTTATTCCCGAAATAGACCTTTTAAGCGGAGCTGAAATAATCCCCGCAAAGAAGGAAAACGCCGATGGTGATTTAAGTACCGCCCCTTCCCATAAGAATGAGGACCCGGTATTCTGAAATATTAAGGCCTTTAAGCAAAATCCCCCGCAGCGGAAAATCTCCGCTGCGGGGGATTAATTTCTCGTGGGAGCGTGCTTTCGCAATCGGTCAGGGAGAGTATGATATGCTCTGCCATTCGTAGGCCCGCCGTTGCGGGGACCCAGATTACAGAACCGGGAACGGAACGTCTTCCCGGAGGAGGAGCCTCATACTGGGCCGCCTTTATTGCCATCTCCGGTGAATAACATACAGTATGCTTATATATACCTCTGTTTTTCAGTTCCTTGCGTATTACTCTTGCAAACGAGCATCCGGAGGTTTTGGAAATGCAGCACACCTCGAGGAGTTCTGCACGCAATTTATTTCCCGTTCCAAGGGCGGAAATAATGGGAATATTCCGTTCATGGGCGCTTGCAATCAGATCCACCTTGCAGGAAACAAGGTCAATGCAGTCTGCAATATAGTCATAGCTCCCAAAAAAATCTTCCCGCTTTTCGGCCTCATACTTTTCGGGAATAATGTGCACTTTCGCCTCGGGATTTATTGCAAGAAGCCTTTCTGCCATGGCCGCGGTCTTATCCTTGCCGACAGTCATTACGGTGGCCTCGGTCTGCCTGTTAAGGTTTGTTACGGATACATCGTCAAAATCAATCAGTGTGATTTCACCGAGGCCGCTTCGAATAAGCGCCTCTGCACACCATGAGCCCACTCCCCCGACGCCGAATACGGCTACATGTGAGGCTGCAAGCCTCTGCATGGCCTCATCGCCAATCAGCATCCCGGCCCTGATGAATTTCTCATTCATTTTATCGTCCTTATAACAAACCCGAGGCATTTCTGCCCCGGGTGTATTCATAATCATTTATCAGCCCGCATTAGAAGAAGCGGAAGCAATGCGGAAGTTCTTGGCAACATTCTTAAATGCCTTTCCTTCGGTTACGGTTACGCCTTCAACGCAGGCATCATAGTATTCATCCTTCATTTCGGCAAGGGCCTTTTCCCTTGCAATCTTAATTGCGCAGGTATCCTCTCCCTCGCCCATATAGTAAACGAAGTGGTATCCCTGGTAGCTGCCGTTTGAACCATAGAGAGGCTCGGACACATCACCGACCTTACGCTCGGAAGCAAAGAGCCAGTCATTGATTTCCGCAACCATATCACCCTCGGCGATATTCTCGTAGATTCCGCCATCGGCGGCGTTATCTTCGCTGTATTCCTTGCAGAGAGCAATGAAGTTCTCTTCGGTGGGATTCTCGTTGTACTTGACAATTACTTCGCTGAGCTTGGCTTCTGCCTCAACAAGAGCGTCCTCTGTGATATTGCCATCCTCATCGGCGGCAGCCTTAATGAGGATGTGACGCATAATTCTGACCTTCTGAGAATTGTCATCGCGGCCGACAAAGAAGTAGGCAATTCCGCCGTAATCGTTCTCTACAACATAAGTTTCGCCGTAGCTGTCACAGTTTGCAAGGAAATCGGAATTTATGTTTTCTCCGGCATAGGTGTTCCTTATATTATCAAGAGTCTTTGTATCAAGCTCATGCTCTGTGAGGAAGGCATTAAGCTTCTCAAGGAACTCTTCCTCTGTCTTAGTGCCGTCAATAACGGAATAGGCATCTTCTCTTGCCTTTGCAATCTTTGCATCATCGCCCTCAATCTCACTGTAAACGGAATTGCTGTAGGAGAAGGAATAGCTGAGGTAAGTGATACGGTCAAGCTGATTGGCATGCTCTGTGTAGTAAGCCTCGGCATCCTCACCGGATACTGTGAAGGTATCTGTAACGGAGGTTGCATAGGAGGTTGCAAGTGCCTGATCGAGGAGGCACTGTCTGAAAATCTTCTCATTGAGGTGCTCGCCATAGGAATACCGGAGCAAATGATCGATTCCGTTGTATCCGTACAGCTGAGCATAAAGCTTATAGGTGTTGATAACCTCGTCAACATTAAGACGCTCACCTTCGGGAAGCTCAAAGCCTGCGGCCTTTGCGTCATTGCCGAATGCTACAACAGTTTTGGCGAGTTCTTCTGCGCGCTCCATAAAATAATCGGCCCAGGTATAACGGCTTCCATCCTCATGAGAACCGAAGGTGCAGTCCTGATCATCAAAATCCTTGCTGGTATCAATGAACCATGAGAGGTATGAACCGTAGTTTCTGGAAAACTCATCGAAGGCTGCGTAGTAATAATACTCAACCTGAGCGGGAGAAAGCTTTGTTATTGAGCCGTTGTCATTTACTTCAATAGCAGTGGTTTTTGTGAAACGGTAATCTGATGTGAGGAATACGGAAACACCGATTGCAATTACAAGAGCAACTACGAAAATTATAGCTCTCGTGCGGAATTTCCTGTTTTTCTGGGCTTCCTCCATTGCTGCCTTTTCCTTCTTGGAAATGGCTGCATCTGCGGAAGCAAGGCGATTTGTTTTTTCCTTGGATGCACTCATTGCGATCTTCCTTTATAATGTGAATATCGTCATGTCTTTATGATGTCTTTATGCGACACAACGCATGAAATTATACAGCAAAACAGAACTTAAATCAATAGTATTTTATTAAAATATTGTTAATTTTCCGTGCAAAAAGTCTATTTAGTTCACAATAAGTTCACTTGTGTTTTCCTTGTTTTTGTGTTATAAAATAGGAGGTGGAAAATGATTTTCATATACTCTATATTTTACGGAAAAGGTACCATTTTTGAGGTTACGATATGGCGCGGAAACTGATGCTTCTAATTAATCCCAACTCCGGAAAAGGCGGATACAAGGCCGGCCTCGGCGATGTTCTTGAGCTGTTTTACAAGGAAAACTACGAACCGACTGTTTTCTTTTCACAGTATTCGGGGCATACACCCATAATAGTCAGAGAGAATGCAAGAAGATTTGACCTTCTTGTCTGCACCGGGGGCGACGGCACCTTAAGCGAAACAATTGCGGGCCTTCTTGAGATTCCTATGGCCCAGCGCCCTCGCCTTGGCTATATTCCTCTCGGAACAACAAATGATGTTGCAAGAACACTGGGTATTCCGCGCAAGCCCGTTGAGGCGGCCGCCGCAATCTGTACGGGACAACCCTTCATGATTGACACAGGCATTTTCTCGGGAGACAAAAGCTTTGTATATGTAGCTGCATTCGGTGCCTTCACGGAAACAAGCTACGAAACCCCTCAGGAGGCCAAGGCAGTTCTGGGGCATCTTGCATATATGCTGGAGGGTGCCAGAAGGCTCGGAAACATCGAGCCCATTCATGCCACCATCGCTTATGACGACGGCACTATTGAGGGCGATTTCCTATTCGGCGCAATTACAAATACAACCTCTGTTGCCGGAATTCTGAAGCTTAATCATTCACTTGCGGCGCTGGGTGACGGCGTTTTTGAAATACTGCTTATTAAAAATCCTGCCAATGTTTTTGATTTTTCGGATTTGATTTCAAGACTTCTGAGCGGAGACTTAAACGGCTCGAATATTATTCTTCTCCGCTCAAAAAAAATCACCGTTACAACCGACAAAGAGGTTGCATGGACACTTGACGGAGAAAACGGCGGAAGCCACAAGAATGTTTCTGTCAGCATTAATCATCCCGGCACGGAAATAATCGTGCCCCATCTGATTGTCGGCTGAAAAATAAGTGATAAAACCGCAAAAAAGATATAAATAAACATCCACCCGCCTAGCGGGTGGTTTTTCACATGCGGGCATAGCCCTTG
>JAKSPP010000074.1 GCA_024404735.1 Oscillospiraceae bacterium
GCGACCTCCGCGCTCTACACGCTTTCCCGACTCGACCCTCTTCCGATCTGTAAATCTCCCCGCGGGCTCTTCCCCGCATACGCGGGGGTGACTCCATCTGAGAGGCGGAGGCGCAGTAGATATCTCCCTTTTCCCCGCATACGCGGGGGTGATTCCTCCCATAAAGCTTATGACCTTTCGGCCTGTGGCTTTTCCCCGCATATGCGGGGGTGATTCCAAAGAGGGAGCTTTTCGCAGTCAATGGGAAAGCTTTTCCCCGCATACGCGGGGGTGATTTCCGGCGCATTAGTATCACTCTTAAAACACCAAAAACCTCCCGTCCTGCGTTTTCTGCAGAACGGGAGGTTTTATTTACGCCTAATTAAATTGCTTTTGCCTTATTCATTAAGAAGCCTTCCGAACAGTGCCTCTTTTTCCTCGCCCGGGAGGCTGCAGCGGAAGGTGATTGTACCTTTTTTTTCCTTCGGGGCTGAGAGAGACAGCTCCTCAAGGCGGCGGCGCAGCTCTCTTGCCGTTCCCTCGGCTCCGTCAAAGAAGGTGACGGGATAGGGAAGAGCCGCGGCAATCTCATCCTTAAGAAAGGGGTAGTGGGTACAGCCGAGGACGATTCCGTCAAGAATCTTATCCCTATAGGGGCTTAAAAGCTTGCAGAGATAATTATTAAGGTCCTTCCCGTGAAGCTCGCCCCTTTCCGCAAATTCCATAAGGCCGGGGCAGGGCAGGGAGATTATCTCGGCGCGGTCTTCGTATTCCTCTATAAGACGACGAAGCTTCTCTTCACGTATGGTCATGGGCGTTGCCATAACCAGAATGCGGGGGTGCTCTCCGGATAGTGCGGCGGGCTTAACGGCAGGCTCAATGCCCACAATGGGAAAATCGGGAAAATCCTCTCTCAATTCCCATACTGCGGCGCTTGTTGCCGTGTTGCAAGCAATTACGAGGGCCTTGCAGCCCTCGCGAAGAAAGTTATTAAGATGCTCACGGCATAACGCGAGTACCTGTGATTTTGTTTTTGTGCCGTAGGGGGCGTTTTTGGAATCCCCGAAGAAGATGAAGTTCTCATTGGGAAGAAGCTTGCGCAGCTCCTTAAGAACACTGACCCCGCCCATTCCCGAATCGAAAACGGCAATGGGGGCAAGGAGCTTCTCCGATGAATTCATATCATTCATTTCTGCCATGAAAGTGCCTGAAAATCCTTAGATATATTTTGAAATTGCGTTCTGGAATTCCTCAACAGCCTCTTTGTCCCCCGTCTCAATGGCGTGGGTGATGCAGTGAGTCATATGCTCGTTGATGATAATCTTGCCGAGACTGTTAAGGGAGGACTTGCAGGCGGAAATCTGAACAAGCACCTCGGAGCAGTCCTCATCCCTCTCAATCATCCTCTTGACAGATTCAAGGTGACCGATGATTCTGGAGAGCCTGTTAATCTGCTTCTTCTTTTCGGCGGGGTCGTGATGATGTCCGTGCCCGTGACCGTGCTCATGGTCATGCTCATGTCCGTGACCGTGCTCGTGCTCGTGGTCGTGCTCATGGCAGTGAACGGTTCCGTCGTCGTGGGTGTGAGTGTGCTCATGCATATGACTGTGCTCACTGTCTGCGAGATGGCTGTGTATATGCTCGGAGCTTGAATGCTCGAAATGCTCGGGGTCAAATACGTGGGTAAGAAGTGTTTCTTTTTTGTTTTCCATTATATAATATGTCCTTTCAGACTTCCGTCTTTTCGGAGGCGGAAGACTCCTGCGCTTTCTCATCGGAGGGCTTCTCATCCTCCCCGGGGGTCTCTTCCGGGGACGTCTCCTCCGACTTGAATCTGGATAGTCCCTTCAGCCTGTTCATTTTGCGGAGAAGTCTTCTCTGTCTTCTCTGTGCGCCCTTCTCTGTAAGGGCCTCCTTCTTTGTTATGGGAACGGCATTGCCCTCCTTGTCGAAGTGGTCAATGCTCTTGTATTCCTCGAGAGTGGTGGGAAGACCGCTTCTGCGGAGCTTTTTCTCAATGGAGTAATTGACGAATCTGTAAATAAGAACAAATACGGGAACGCCCAGGAGCATTCCGGTGAAGCCGAAGAAGCCGCCGCCGAGAATAATTGCGAACATAACCCAGAAGCCGTTGATGCCGATGGAGTCGCCCAGAATTTTCGGGCCCAGTACATTGCCGTCAAACTGCTGGAGAAGGACAATGAAGATAATGAAGATAAGGCACTTTATGGGATCGTTCAGAAGAATGATGAAGGCTGTGGGAATGGCGCCTATGAAGGGGCCGAAGAAGGGAATGATGTTGGTTATGCCGATGATAACGGAAACAAGAACGGCATAGGGCATCTTCATAATCAGGCAGGCAATGTAGCAGAGAATGCCTATAATAAGGGAATCCAGAAGCTTTCCGGAAATAAAGCTCATAAAGACGTTGTTTGCGGTCTTGCCTGCATAGAGGATTCTCTCCGCTGCCTCAATGGAGAAGATGCAGTACAGTACTCTCTTTACTCCGGCGCTGAGGGCGGACAGGTTTGCAAGAACATAAACGGAAACGATAATGCCGATGATTACGTTGAAAAGCTCTTTGACAACGGAGAAAACCCCCGAGGTGAGGGAGGTGACAAGGTTTGCCATTCTGGGGACAAGACCTTTAATCCAGTTGGTCAGGGTTTCGGATACACTTCCGAAGAGTGCCTCGGCGGTCTCCTCGATTCCGGGGTAGTCTGCGAGAATTTTACCCAGCCAGTCGGAAACCTTGCCATAGTAGTACTCGGAGTTCTTAACCAGCTTATCCGCAGACTCCACAACCTGAGGCACAATCATCCAGATAATTGCCGTTACGATAAAGAGGAATAGAACCATGGCAAGAATAAGAGATAAGGCCTTGGCGAAGGTTGCTCTGGTTTTCTCCGGAGACTTTGCCTTCTTAAAAAGCTTCTTTGAAAGCGGGGTGAAGATATACCGGGATGAGAGCCACATAATGGGGTAAACAAGATAAGCGATGAAAAGACCCCATATGAAAGGTGACAGAATCTTATAAATCACCTTCACAACTCCGCCGATGGCGGAAAGGTGGCTGATAAGAGAGTAGAAAAGTATACAGGCGGCAATAACGAAAAATGCCGTCAGTCCTATTGCGTAGTATTTGTTAGAGCTTAGTTTTCGCACGGATTAATTTCACCTCGCAAGCTTGCTGCTTAAATATAATAGGGAAGGGGCTTTTATTTCTCCCCTCCGGGGAGGGGAGAGAAAGGATTACATATTCATTTCGGTTCTCTTGATAAGGTCATCCTGTGCCTTCTTGTAAACCTCGACGAAGTAGGAGGAGAAGCCTGCAATGCGGACAACAAGGTCCTTGTAGTCATTGGGGTTCTTCTGTGCGGCACGGAGAGTGTCGGCCGATACGATGTTGAGCTGAAGCTGCATACCGCCGTTTCTGAAGTATGTCTCCATTACACTGCGAAGCTTTTTGTTTCCCTCCTCGCCGCGAAGGGCGGTGGGGTGGAACTTCATATTGCAGAGAGTACCGTTTGAGTACTTTGTCTGGTCGAACTTCAGAATGGAATTGATTGTGGAGAAGGGGCCGCTAACGTCCATGCCCTGGCAGGGAGAAACGCCGTCGGAGAGGGGCTCACCGGTCTTGCGTCCGTCGGGAGTTGCATGGCAGAGGTTGCCGTGAACAACGTTCATGGTTACGGGCCAGCAGCCTGCGGTCCAGTGGTTTCCGCGGGGGCCTATATGGCGGGAAATGCCGTCTGCGTAGGTGTCTGCAACGAATTTAAGATACTTGTCTGCCTCGGGGTCATTGTTTCCGAAGTGCTTTGCTCTGTAAAGAACATACTGATGGAGCTCCTCGTAGCCCTCCCAGTTGTTGATAAGGGCATCGTAAAGCTCACGGGTGGTGCAGATTTTGTCTCTGAAGCAGAGCTGGTCTATGATATTAAGGCTGTCGGCAACGGTGCCGTGGCCGATGGAGGAGTTACCGGTGTTGGTGTACTTGCTGCCACCCCAGAGAACGTCAAGTCCGCTCTCCATACAGCCTGTAACGGTTGCACTGAGAAGGGGCAGAGGAGTTACGAAGGAGTAAATATACTCGTAGCAGTGAATCATATTTGCCTGCCAGCGGGTGAAGAACTCCATCTGAGTTGCGTAGGCCTTCAGAACCTCGTCCATGCTCTCCATCTCGTAGAGATAGCCTGTCTGAGGTCCGATGGGTCTGGTGGGAACGGGCTGACAGTCGGCGTGGAAGGGGTTAATGCCGTTGTTGCTTGCGGCCCACAGTGCCTGGGGAAGAATGGTGTAGGAGTTACAGCCGTCTCCGCCGGAGTTTGCAAAGTCGCAGCCGCATATTGCGGGCTCAACACAGCCAATAAGAGTGTAGTTTCTTGCATCCTCAATGGGAATTCCGCGTCTCATCTGTGCGGGGATGATAACGCCGTCATACTCGAAGTCGGGAATTCCGCCTACGCGCTTTGTGCACTCAATGGCAGTCTCCCAAAGCTCATCGGGAGTATTGTCGTGAATGCGGAGGGCAACGGGGGGAGAGTGGAGCTTCAGGCGGGCAGAGGACTGAAGGAACATGAAGGTTGACTTATTTGTTGCGTCATTGCCGTCCCTGTCAACACCGCCAAGGGTGATGAGCTGACCGGAGGTGTAGCCCGGTGCGGACTTAAGGGCGAGCTCCATCCAGTTGCGGTTAAACTCCGCAACCTTCAGCATGAAGAAGTCGGTGAGCTCCTGTGCCTGCTCCTCTGTAAGGCGGCCCTCTTTAAGGTCTGCCTCAAGATATTTGCCCACGTACTGGTCCATTCTTCCGAAGGAAAGACCGTGGAGCTGGGCATCAAGAATAAGACCGGTCTGGTAAAGAAGAACTGCCTGAAGTGCCTCGTAGTAGTTGCGGCAGGGATTTTCCATAATGTGGGAAAGGCTGTCTGCCATGCGAAGGAGCTCTGCCTTGCGCTCGGGGTCTGTGCACTCGGCTGCCATGCGCTCGCACTCCTTGCCGTAGCGCTTTGTATAGATGATAATGCCTTCGGTTACGATTTCAACAGCTCTGTAGAATTCGTACTTTCTTGCGTCATTGCCTTCGATGCCCTTTTCAAGGAGCTCTCTGCGCTTTGCCTTTGCCTCATCCACAACACTGCGAAGACCCTTGTCGACAACAGTCCAGAGATTTCCGCAGAAATGTCCTATGGGGTTTATTGTACGGCGCTGCATGGTGAAGTTCAGAACGGAGTTTCCGACGTACTCCCTGTACTCCTCGGGGTAGTACTCGTCAATAACCGCATTCATTCCGTTCTGGAGCCAGAAATCCTGTGTATCTCTTAAGTACTGCTTGTCCTCCTCGTAAATGTCATAGGGGTCAATCTCTCTGGTGGAGCAGGTGTCAAGCTCTCTCATGAACCAGTCATGGGAGTTCTCGGGATAAATGGCGGTGGAGCGGAACTCAACGCCGACGGAGCCGACAAGTACCTCATCCTCTCTTACGGGGGTGGGCATATTCTCAAAAAGATTGCGCAGGTTGTTGGCGCGCTTGAGGATGCCGACCACATACTGATGGTTCGTGTAATAATCCGTGACCAGCTTATAGCGGGCCATATCGATTCTGGGCTTCTTGGAACGGTATTTCTCTCTCAGAGCGGCTATGCGGGGAGAGATGGGAGCTTCCACGAACATAATGTACCTCCGGATGGTGTATTCATATTTATATGTGATGATACAGTATAATATAAAGCGGATGGATATAATATTATATAAATGTATCGAAATTATACATAGTCAAGTATAATATAAGCATGTTCTTCCGTCAATAGAATTATGCGTGTAATTCGTCATTTCTCACAATGCATACAGGCTCTTATAATGAATATATTTTTCCGAATATTCATGTCGAAAACTCTGTCGAAAACTACGAAAACTCCTTGCAAATAGGGCGTTTGACGCAACTATGATGCAATTTGACGCAAATTTCGAAAATGAATATTCAATAAAACTATGCCAAATCTTGTGTTTAACTTAAGGGAAAAACAATATATAGTGGAAAATATGCCTATGAATACGAAAAATGATTGCAATTATGTCTATACAAGAGTAAAATAACAAAAACAGACGAAAACTCGCAAAAAGGAGCCTTCATATATGGGAATGGACTGTAAATACTGCGGTGCTTATATTGCCTCGGACTTAGATACCTGTCCTGCCTGCGGAAGAAAAATAAAGGAAGATGCACCCTCCTTCGTAAACGGAAATAAGCCCGGGGGCGAGGAGAAAAGATCCTCAGGCTACGGCGCCTACGGTGCCGGTGCCGCTGCCGCTTATGCCGGGGCCGAGGAGAAGAGGGAAGAGGCAAAAAGAGAATATAATAAGGAGACCTCTTCTTCCTCCGGTGAAAGACGGGAAGAAGCAAAAAGAACCTATACATATAAGGATGAATATAAAAACAGATTCGAGAATCACGAAAGGCAGAGCGGAGGCTTTTCGGAGGAGGAAAAGCTCCGTGCAAAAGAGAATAAATATAACTCCGTAAGCTTTGAAAACGAAAACGACCTCGGAACGAAAATCCTCGCCATCCTCGGATATCTTGGCCCCATCGGTCTTGTTCCCTTCTTTATGGGAAACAAGCAGGAGAGAAGCTTTCTTCGCTTCCACGCAATTCAGGGACTTCTTATGACGCTTATTACCATTATAATAAATGAGTTTATCGGTCACGGTCTCGGAGTGATTCTTGAATTTGCATGGAATATAGTCCATTTTGTCGCCGCAGCCTACTGCATCCTCGGTATATTTAAGGGAGAGAGAAGAAAGCTTCCCATACTGGGTGACATAGCCTCAAAGGATGACTGAGGGCTTTTATAATAAGCATAATAAATGCAAGTGGCAAAATATACGGGTTCCCGGAGAGATAAAAGAAGAGACCTGACCGGCTATATTATCTCTTCGGATAATGATAAAAACCACTGTACAAAAGAGGAAAAGGAAAGTATAATAGCGGGGAAATTATTCCTCGCTTTTTTATATTTTTTTAAAAACTTTTTTCCGGAAAGCAGAAAAAGCAAAAATCACTTGCGGAAAATATCACAATATATAGTGATGGTTTACGCGTATAAGCACAATATATAGTGGAAAATAAGAAATTTCAAAAAAATCAATAATTTTTGAAAAAAGTGCTTGACAAATCGGATAACCGATGCTATACTAACCAAGCTGTCGCCGATGAGGGCACAGCGATGTACCTTGAAAATTAAACATTGTAAG
>JAKSPP010000075.1 GCA_024404735.1 Oscillospiraceae bacterium
CATATTTATGGTGTCGGGAAGGTCTCCGTCAATGGGACGGAGAGCATCGCAGATATGAGGCACCTTATAGGGCTTTTCGGGAGTGAAGGGCAGGGGAAAATCCTTTGCCCACATATTCCACTCAATCATCTTTGCCTGATGTCTGCCGGGCTTTCCGAGACCCTGCATACCCAGAAGCATAACCTCAAGTCTTGCGGGCTCGGAGGAGTAGGGGCCTCTTATGAAGCTTCCTCCGTTTCCGTGAAGAATGGAAACGATATTCTTTGCCCAGTGGCGTGCAAGGGCTTTGATTGTCCAGGGCTTGACACCGCACTTCTCGGCTGCCCATGCGGGAGTCTTGGGAACGCCGTCCTCTTCTCCGAGAACATAGGCGGAGAACTTGTCAAATCCGTAGGAATGAGTTTCGATATATTCTTTGTCGTAAGTGCCCTCTGTAAGCCATACGTATGCAATTGCAAGCTGCATGGCGGCATCTGTGTTGGGAAGAATGGGAATCCATTTATCCGCATGTACAGCGGCACCGTAGTTAAGCTCGGGGCAGATGTAGGTGGACTTTATTCCAAGCTCTGTGAACCAGTAGCAGAGATTTGTGGGAAGATGAAGGCCGAAGCCGAGAGGGGTAACCTCGGGGTCACAGCCCCAGAAAAGCATAGAAGTTGAGTTTTGCGCCATGTCGGGGTAAATGTTGGTGGTCGGTGCCATTTCTCCGACAGGCTCACAGCCCCATACATGCTTTGCTCCCCAGTACCAGCCCTCCCAGGAGTCCATATTTCTCATCTGCTCGGTGTAACCGCCCATAAGAGAAAGAAGTCTGTTGGGGCAGCCGTGGGAAGGGGCGACATTCTTGCCCTCGCCATGCATATCCGCCTCACAGAGAACAGCCTCGGGACCGTAGGTGTTTTTCATTCTCATGAGCTCCGCAGCGGCCAGTGAAGCGGCCTCGTCCCATGAGATTCGGACATATTTACTCTTTCCGCGTGTTTCGGGATGCCTTTCTCCGTTGGGGTCCCAGTCAACTCTCTTCAGAGGGTAGAGAATTCTGTTTGGGGAGTATACTCTGCACTTATATCCCAGTCCGAAATGGGTCAGGGCAATTTTATCGGGGGCATGAAACTGCTTTCCTCTGGCATTGATTGTCCAGGGATTGCACTTTTCCTTTGTCTCCTCGTCGTAGTGATAGGGTCTTATTCTGGTAATCTTCCCGTCTGTGGAGTCAACAACGCAGGCAGCTCCGCTTTCCGGGCCCATAAGACTGAAGCTTATTATGTTTTCGGAATCCGGGGTGAATTTATCCTTCAAAACTCACATCTCCTTCCGTTTAGTTATATGTTTAATCTATTATCTATAGATAAAATCTATGATGATATATATTAAGATTATAACAAAAATAATTTTTTTAGTCAATAGAATATTGCTATTTTCTATAAATAATTGTATAATTATTCCATCTTAAACAAAAATAATGATTACCAGGAGGCCAATATGAGACTTCTTCCTTATGAGATTTTTGCATCTGTCGCAGCAACAGGCAATCTTTCCAAGACCGCCGAGGAGTTCAATATCACTCAGCCTGCGGTTACTCATCACATCAAATCCATTGAAGAGTACCTCGGAGTTGCCCTGATTAAGCGCACCAAATACGGTGTTGCTCTTACTGCCGAAGGCCGAGAGTATCTTCCTTATATCGATGAAATTCTTGCAACGAATATCAGGGCAGACAACAAAATCAAGAATATGATTTCCGGCACCGTAGGCTATCTCAAGGTTGCCGCACTGACAAGCGAGTCCAAGTATGTTAACGAGTGTATCGTAAAGCTTCTTACGGACTATCCCGGCATCAATGCCGAGGTTCACATTCTCTCCGGACTTGAGATGCTTGATGCCCTGAAGGCAAATGCCTATGACTTCTACTTTGCCTCCGACCTTCAGCTTCCCAATCATGAGGAGTGCGACCATATCGTTCTCGGTGATGAGCATCTTGCAATTTATGTTAACACCTCAAGTGCCGATGCAATTGACTTGAGTGACTGGGGTACAGTCTGCTCCCAGTCCTTCATTTCCATTTCCGAGGCCGATGACGTTCTTTACAGCAAGGTTCTCAATATCTGCAAGAACAGAGGCTTTACCCCCCGTATCGTCAATATGTTCAAGAAATCCGAGTCCGTTATTTTCTCTGTAAACGCAGGTCTCGGTATTGCCATCCTTCCCGAGAATATTTCCGAGCTCTATCATCAGCCCAATGTAAAGCTTCTTCCCATCGAGGGCGATGATGCTCTTGTAAAGAATGTTCTTTTCTGGAACAGTGAGAAGCTCAATGCCGCCGGTGAAATCCTCATCCGTGTTGCCGAGCAGCTTTATCCTGCTTGCTGAGGCATTAACGTGAAAAAAATAATATCCGTTTTACTTGCCTTTGCGCTCCTTACGGTCCTTTTTGCAGGCTGCGGTTCCGAAGGCAATAAAGGCGGAAAGCCGGATAATTCGGGTGCCATTAATTTAAAGCTTCCCGATAAAGATTACGAAGACTCCGAAAAGAACGATGAAAAACTCCCGGAGGAAACTCCCGATTCATCCTCCGGTTCGGAAATGATTCGTGAGCCCGATAACGAGGCGTCACCGGACCCCGAGGTCTTGCTTCGGCAGATAAATGCAGAGGCAGAGGAGGCATTTGCGGCTTTCCTTCGCGGTGAGCGCAGTGTAATAACCTCCCAGGCGTATCTGCAGCCGGATGAGAGCGGTTATTTCTATAATATTCCGGAGGGTGAGTATGACTACGGCGCTCTCAAGGAGGCTGTAGCCGAGCTTGAATACGGCGAGTTCTCCGTTTCCTATGCCTTTACGGACCTTGGAAATGACGGAAAGACGGACATGGTTATCCGCCTTGATAACTATGAGCCCTCCTTATTGAACTGGACAGGCACCTTCTGCTATGAGGACGGTAATATTTATCTTTCCTCAAACTGGCACGACGGCTACAGAAGCTTCTCCGATCTCTATACCACCGGTTATCTGCTGTATGGAGGCTCGGGCGGCGCCGGACTGTTTATTTCGGATTTATCTGAATTTAACGCCGGTGCAGAGCTTGTTTCGGTTTATAAGTCATCCCGTTATTTCAGTTCCTTTGCAGCCCAGATTTTCTGGGATCTTTTAAGCGCCGGAAATATAACAGAGGATCAGCGCAGTGAGTATTCATCTATGTTTGATGACCTCTGTATGTCGGAAATTTGCTTAACCGAATGCTTTAAGAACAATAAGTTCTATATTTCCTGCATAGGAAGAAACGAGAGTGACGAAGAAGTGTTCGCCCTTGAGCAGAAGCTTCTTGATCTCCTTTCCGAGTGCGGATGTGAGATTGTCTCCGAAGAAGATATGAATTTGCTTTTGTCTTTTGAAACAGATGAGGATAAGCTCGTTGAGTTTACCTTATGGGAGTTTGATGAGGCAAAGTCGGTTAATCCAGCAGGTTAAATAATATGCCGAACATTATCATGCTTATATCCGAGCTTGATGAACTTCTTTCAAATAAAAATCTTTCAGGGGCGGAAAAGCTGCTTGCTTCCGCCCTTTATGATGCGGAAAAAAGCGGAAGTACATCCGAAATGCTCACAATTCTATCCGAACAGATCGGCCTTTTCAGAAAGCTCGGAAAAAGCGGGGAGGGGATAAACGCCTCTCTTCGCGCCATTGCTCTTCTGGAGGAGTCCGGACAGGCCGGTTCAGTTTCCGGAGCAACTATCCTTCTTAATGCCGCAACGGCTCTCAAGGCTTTCGGAAAAGCTTCCGAAGCGCTTCCGTACTATGAGAAGACCTTAGAAGTTTACAAAAACAATCTTTCCGATGATGATGAGCGCTTCGGGGGATTCTATAATAATTATGCCTTTTGTCTTATGGACCTTAAGAGATATTCGGATGCCGAAAACGCCTTTTTGTCCGCCGCAGCCCTTATGGAGGAAAAATCCGGCTGTGCCTATAAGGCCGCTGTAACATACGTTAATATGACCGACCTTTATGCTCTTATGGAAAAAAGCGGTGAAGAGATTGTCGGCCTTATGGAAAAAGCAATAGAGCTTTTCGACGACTATCTTAACGTCCGTGACGGTGACTATTATTACGCCCTCTCCAAATGTCTTCCCGCAATAAAGGATATGGGCTTTGACAGCGATGCAACCGCCTTTCAGGATGAGCTGGATAATTTCTATAATAAAAAAGAGGAACGATAAATGGATAAAACTGCACTTTATAAGCTCAATTATGGTGTGTTTATGCTTTCAACAAAGGCCGGAGATAAGACAAACGGCTGCATAACCAATACCTGCATGCAGGTTGCAACTTCTCCCAATCGTGTTGCCATATCCGTAATCAATGCCAATTACACCTGCGACCTTATCAAGGAGAGCGGTGTTTTTGCCGTTTCGGTAATCGATAATACGGTTACCTTTGAAACCATCAGTTATTTCGGACATCAGTCCGGAAGAAATGTGGATAAAATGGGTCCTCTGCCCCTTCCCGAGGATGTAAACGGCGTTCCTTATCTGAACTGGTCTGTTTGCGCCCTTCTCAGCTGCAGGGTTGTATCCTCTCAGGACCTGGGAAGCCACACTCTCTTTATCGGGGAGCTCGTTGATGCCCGTGTCCTCAGTGATAATGAGCCCCTTGCTTACAGTGATTATCAGAACAAGTTAAAGCCCAAGCCCAAAGATGAACCTGCGAAAGACAGAAAAATCATCGGCTGGAAGTGCAAAATCTGCCAGTATTTCTATGAGGGCGAAACTCTTCCCGATGATTACGAGTGTCCTGTCTGCGGTCACGGCAAAGACGATTTCGAGCCTGTTTACGCCTGATGTCATCATATATAACTGATGTTGTTGCCGCCCTTATCCGTAAGGATGATAAATTCCTGATTGCCCGCCGTCCTGCACACAAAACAAGGGGAAACCTCTGGGAGTTTGTAGGCGGTAAGGTTGAGAGAGGGGAGACAAATCATGAGGCTCTCATAAGGGAATGCAGGGAGGAGCTTGGTGTTGAGGTTATGCCCTCATCCCTTTATATGGAGCTTATTCATGAGTATCCCGATATGACGGTAAGACTGTCTCTTTATAACGCCCATATTGTCTCCGGTGAGCCGAAGCTTCTGGAGCACAGCGCAATAGAGTATATTTCTCCCTCTCAGATAGATGATTATAAATTCTGCCCTGCAGATGTTGAAATCCTTGCTGCTCTGAGAAAAGAAAAATAATAATACCGGCCCGATTAATTATTATCGGGCCGGTATTTATCGTTAATGCAGTTTATTCTGCTGCTACATTGTCGTACTGACAGATGTAAGCGGTCTTTCCGCTGTAGGTTCCGGGTACAACGGCAATGGGATTGTTTCTCATATCGTTATAGGTCCATGCGGCATTTGCCGTACGTCTCCAGAGAAGGAGGTAATCCTCGGCGGTTCCGTCGGAGTCAAATGCAGAGGGCTCACCCGTATCCCATACGGCAAAGCTCATCTGCTCGCCGGTTACGTAATACCACTGTCCGTTCTGTCTCAGAGCACCGAGCCATACGAATCTCACGCCCTTCTCAAGGGCAAGCTTTGTTACGGCGGCAAATTGCTCCTCATTCTTGACGGTTGCCAGATGTCCGCCCTTGCTTTCACAGAGCGTTTTTGCCTGTTCCCAGGTAACATCCTCTACAAAAATCTCGTAAACGGGCTCAGCCTCGGGAACTGCGGTATCCTCTCCGTTTTCGGTATCGTCGGGGCTATTCTCATCCTCGGAGCCTGTTTCGGGCTCAGGAGTTTCGTCAACAGGCTCGGGAGTTTCGATTACAATATCCGGGATAAGCTTCTGCTCCTCCTCGGCTCTTTTGCCGAAAAGGTCAATGAAACCTGCCATATTCAGAAGATAAAGCACAATGCCCACAAAAAGAAGAAGGAGTACTACAGTAAGGATGAGATGGCCTTTGGAAGAGGATTTCCTGAATTCCTCGACGTCCATATCCTCATCAACGGTTTTCTTTCCGCGGCGCTTTTTGGTTTTGATGGGCTCTGCGTCTGCGGTATTCTCAAAATCCTTATCAACCTTATAGGTCTTTGCGTTTTTGGCCTCTTCACTTGTCAGGGCAACAATGGGCGCCGCTGCGGGAATCAGGGCTATCTCGGGCAGGTCCTCAAGTGCCGCTCTTAACTCGGCAGGACTTGAAAATCTGTCGCTCTGATTATATGCGATTGCCTTAAGAACAAGCTCGGCAAGCTCTCTGCAGGCAAGCCTCGGGTATGCGGGTGCCTCGCCCTTCATTCTTCTGCGGAGGTTTTCCGCTCTCTTTTCCGTATCCTCTTCGTTTTCGGATTCGGAGAAGGGCATCAAACCCTCGTTAAGCATAGTGTACAGAATAAGCCCGATGGAGTATACATCGGATGCGGGGCTTTTGACTCCGGTCCAGAACTGCTCGGGTGCAATGAATTCCAGTGCCGAAGGGTCCATTTCGGAGGGGGACAGTGTGCACTGTTCTCCCAACTCAACCCCCTGCTCGGATCTCGTTATATTTCCGGGCCAGATGCTTCCGTGACCGCTTCCGTTTTCACAGAATGCGGAGGCCGCTCTGCAAAGATGCCTTGCAAGAATTATCGCATCTGCAGGAGTGCAGCCGGAAAGAGAGCCCAGCAGAGTCTCCTCTTTTGTGATTTTATTCTCTTCCATAAAAGGGGAACCTTTCAGATATATTTGCATAATATTAACCGAATATCACAATATTATCCGACTGTATCAAAACTGTATCGAAAGTAAGTATTTATACAAAATTATTATTAAAAATCCTTTGTATTTTCCCGCCTCATATGTTATAATGAACCAATTAAAATGAGGGGTGACGGTTATTAAAAAACACATTCTCATCTGCGGTGAGCGACATGTGGGAAAGAGTACGCTTATAAGAAGACTGCTTGAGGATTATGAGGGCCGCATATCCGGCTTTTTAACCCGCTCGGAGGCCCCCGATGAAAACGGATATCACGACATTTATATCTTCCCCTACGGCGGGGAAAGCCTTCCGAAAACAGAAGAGAACAAAATAGGCTCCTGCAATACAAGAGAGCGCGAAATCAATTAGGAGGTTTTTGAAAAGCTCGGTGTAAAATACATCTCAGAAAGAAGCGCCGACCTCCTCGTTAT
>JAKSPP010000076.1 GCA_024404735.1 Oscillospiraceae bacterium
GGCTGACACAGAACATCACTCTCCTGACAAGGGGCGGCATTATACGGAAGCATTTCTTCTTCCTCCCCCTTAAATATTTATGCAGATGCCCATTTCCTTCATAAGGGAAACGGCCTCGGGATAGCTTCGGAATACTATTCCGCAAAAGCCGAGAGCCTCTGCATCCCTCACCTTTTCCCCTGTATCATCGATAAACAGGCACACCTCCGCATTAAGGGCATATCTTTCAAGAAGGAGCTTATATATAGCCTCTTCCGGCTTAACCGTCCCCTCTCTGAAGGAAAAGACACAGCCGTCAAAGCCTTCCGTAAAGGAAATGCAGTCATAGCACTGCTCATAGCCTGCGGGGGTGAAATTCGTCATGCCGTAGAGCTTATACCCGCCCTCACGGAGAGCCCTCAGCCAGCCCTCTGTGTAATCGTATTTTCCCATCATTCCGTGAAGGTCATCAAAGGCAAGATGAAGCTCCTTTTCTATTTCGGGGTCGCAGCTTATAAAGGCCTTCATAACCTCGTCCCTGGTAAGCCTTCCCCTTTCAAACTCCGCCCAGTAGGGCGTCATGGCAGAGGCCTTTATTATGCGCTTTATCATAGGGGCATCGAAGCCCTTTTCCGTCAGAAACTCCATAAAGCGAAAGGGAGAGAGCACATTGCTTATGTCAAAAACAATATTCTTTATCATATTCTGTCTTCCTTTTTATCTTTTTTCAGTGTGCAAAGGCAGCTGTCACGGCACTACGATTTTTATTATATCATATATGTCAAATAACGAAGCTTAACAAATGCAGCGGAGCCTTTCCCCCCGCTGCGTTTTATTCTCTGATTATATATTTTTCGGCATACCGCTGCGGGCAAGAGAGCCGTTAGTATACTCCCCTTCTGCGGTAACATCCCGCTTTACCCAATTGGGCGCAATGTAGCCCTCCGCCTCAGCAACTGAGGGGAACTCCACTTCAAGGTAGCACAGACCCTCAAGCTCACCATGGAAGACATCAAGCTCCCGGGTGTATTTACCGTCGGGAAATTTATATCTTGTTTTCTCTATTACCCTGCCCTCGGTCTTTTTGAGAAGAGCCTCAAATTCGCCTTTGGATATGTTAAGCTCGTATTCCGTTCTTTCGATTCCGCTGCTGTTTGCCGGGCACCCCTTTACCGTAAGAACAAAGCTCTCGCCGTTTATGCTTCTTATACGTATTGTGGGTGAAAAGGAGATATAAGCCTGACAGAGTCTCTCGCCCCGGAGGGCTTCAAGCTCATAGGGGATACTGTCCCTGTCAACGAGCCATTTTCTTTCAATTTCCGTGTTCATTATTCTCTCATCCTTCATCCGTTTTTATCTGTGTTCTATTTTGCCCGCACTTACGAGAACCTCTCACCCAAGCTAAGAGCGTCCTTAAACTCAAACACTCTTTCAAGAAGAGCACTGCATCTGCCGATTAAAAAGCCGTTTAAGAGGGCGGAAATAACCGTTCCCACATTTACTCCCTTAAAAACAAAAAGGCCGAAGAAAACAAAGGACATAACAAGGGCAACAAGGCAGCTTACACAGTCATAGACCGTCTTTACCCTGTTTATATCCCTGCCCGTTTTTTCCGCGATTTCCTTTACATAGAGCTCATAGGCCTCGGGGGTAATATAGGTGTGGAAAAGAAAGGAAACACCCAGAGAGCAGATTACCATACCGACGGCAAAAAATATAACTCTCTGAACCATACCTCCTTCTGGGACAAAGGCCACAAGGCGAATACACAAATCAAGAATATTGCCGTAAATAAAGGCCGTTACAAAGGAAAACAGATACTTTTTCTTAAACCTTCCGAGAGTAATGGAAATTACAATAAGAAGAAAGCCCTGAAAACAGTATTCCGCCATACCGAAGGTAAACCACGTCAGAAGCTCCGCTACCTTAAGGTAGACAATATACGCCGGGGCAACAACCATTGACATACCGAAATTTGCCCTCTCCATCAACGCCGTTCCGAAGGCCAGCACTATTATTCCCACAATATATGCAGCCTCGGTGTAAAAGCTTCTTTTTGTCTTCATTAAAGACTCCTTTCGGATATTACTGACGTTTGATACAGAAACGGCAAAAGATGTATTTTTCCTTAAATATTATTAATACTTAACAGGCACAGAGACCTGATTATTTCAAAATCCTCATTTGCTTTTTTTATGGGCAGAAGATTATAGGCATGGCCCATACCCTCACGCTCATAATATTTAAGCCCTATATTTTTATTATGCTGTTTACTATCCATAACGGAAGAATCATATTATTGTTCCTCTGTGGTTTTCGGCGGGCCTTAAGACATATCGCAAAATTTCAGGGAACCTTTTGCTTTTTGCCCTGCACAAAAGTTCCCTGTTTTTATTTTTGAGGAAAGGCATCCCCAAAGGCTTTTATCTTATTTTCCTTAAAAACTCCTCAAAATATTCGGGGAGAGGACAGGAAAAGCTCATTCTATCTCCCGTAATGGGATGGACAAAGGAGAGCTCCCTTGCATGGAGGCACTGACCCTCAAGGCCCTTCTCTGCCTTTTTCCGTCCATAGAGCATATCTCCCGCAAGGGGATGGCCTATACTCTCCATATGGACTCTTATCTGATGTGTTCTGCCCGTTTCAAGACGGCACTCAATGAGGCTGTAGCCGGAATATTCCTCAAGGACACGGACATGGGTTGTGGCTTCCCTGCCGTTTTTATGGTTGATTGCCATTCTCTTGCGGTCAATGGGATGCCTGCCTATGGGCGCGGAAACCGTAAACTCCGCTTCCTTCGGCTTTCCTATGCAGACGGCCTCGTAAATGCGGAACATACTGTGGTCCTTAAGCTGCTCCGAAAGACCCTTGTGGGCGGCATCGTTCTTGGCAACGCAAATAAGACCGGAGGTATCCATATCTATTCTGTGGACTATGCCCGGGCGCTTTTCTCCGCCTATGCCCGAAAGACTATCACCACAGTGATACAGAAGAGCATTGACAAGGGTTCCGTCCGGATGCCCCGGAGCGGGGTGGACAACCATTCCGCGGGGCTTGTTTATTACGATTAAATCCCCGTCCTCATAGATGATATCGAGAGGAATGTTCTGGGGGATAAGCTCCGTTTCCTCGGGCTCGGGCAGAATAACAAGAAGCTCCTGTCCCGATGACAGCTTCTGATTTTTCTTTGCGGCCTTTCCCATAACAAAAACATTTCCCTGCTCGCAAAGGCGGGAAACGGCCGTACGGCTCAGGCCGGAGAGCGATGCAACGAAAAAGTCACAGCGCTCTCCCTGAGCGTCCTCCGGTACCGTGAGTCTGAGCTCCGCGGTTTCGGGGTCTACGGCCTCCTCTTCTGCGGGAAGGGAAAGGTCCGGGATATTCTGTTCTTTATAAAATATCTCTGAACTCATTTAAGATGTCATCCAGATTAAAATCATCGGAAGAGATTACGGGCTCCTGTACAGGGCGGGGCTTGGGAGCGGGTGCGGGAGCAGCCTGTGCGGGTGCAGCGTGCTGAGGCACATATTCCTGCTGTGCGGGAGCAGGAGCAGGAGCGGGTGCAGGTCTCTTAACCTGTACGGGAGGCTGCTGTCTTACGGGGGTCTGTCTCATTGCGGGAGCCTCGGCATCGTAAATGCTCTCCTCGGTATAGACGGGAGCGGGACGGGGTGCTCTTGCAGGGGCCTCCGTATGAACGGGGGTGGCCTCCTCATATGCGGGGGCAGACCTTCTCCGGGGAGCTACATCTGCCTGAGTGTAAACAGGGGCGGCCTTTACGGGAGTGGGCGCACTGACCTCATAGAGCTCGCCGCCTTCTGCCTCGTAGCCCTGCTCATAGCCCTGTGCGGGAGAATCCCAGTCGGCAAAGGGGTCATTCTCAAGGGGAGGAGGTGCCTGTCTTACAGGACGCTGTGGGGCGGGACGGGGCTGTCTGGGAGGAAGCTCGATTTTAGTGCGCTTCTTAAGTCCGGGAATGGAGGGAAGAGCAAAGGGAAGGCCTTCCTTCTTCTGTGCGGGAGCCTCGCCCTCGGCACCTGCCTGTCTCTGAGGAGCAGCCTGTCTGGGGTTGCGGGGGCCTGTCTGTGCCCCGGGGCCTCCGGCGGCCTTTGCGGCCTTCTCGTTTTTCATCTCCAGAAGGATTGTTACGCAGAAAACAATGGCGCCGACGGTTATGAGAATATCCGCAATATTGAATACGGGGAATTTCATAAACTCAAGCTGAAACATATCCACAACATAGCCCTTAAGAAGGCGGTCTATGAAGTTGCCGAAGGCACCGACTGTTGCCATGATAAGTGCTGTTTTTCCGATTTTATCCGAAACAATGCCGTTCAGGATTACATAGGCAACAACAACCGTGAAGATGATAAACAGGATTACAAACAGCCAGCGTGCGCCTCCGAGGATTCCGAAGGCAGCACCCTGATTATGAATGTTTGTTAAATGGACAAGACCGGGGATAAGCTTCTTTTCGCCTATCGCCTCAACAAGGTTGCGGGTTGTCCAGAGTTTAAGCAGCTGGTCTGCAATGAGAGCGATAAGAGCTGCAATAACTGTGTTCATAGTTTTCTCCTTTCGGATTTATGCCATTTCCTTTACAACCGCAGCACAGCGGGGGCAGAGGCCGTCCTCGTTGGGGCTGAGAGTGTGGGCCCAGCAACGGGGGCACTTTTCGCCCTCTGCTTCTGTGCAGGAGACGGCAACGGAGGGAACGCCCTCACCCACGACCATATCATCGGTCCTTTCGGTCCTCTTAACCTCGGAAACGATGAAGAGCTCGGGCAGGTTGAGGCCCTCAAGGCTCTTAAGGAAGCTTTCGCCTTCCTCACCGACGGGGGCAAGGGAAACGGAGGCCTCAAGGCTCTTTCCTATGAGCTTGGCGCCTCTTGCCTTCTCCAGAACAGCATTTACATCGCCGCGGAGAGCGATAAGGGCATCGAAGGGAGCAAGCTCCCCGGCGCTGAGGGCATAGGCATCGAAGCTCTTGTTCATCTCGTTGAAGACAACGTTTCTGCCGTCATCGGATGCTCTGTGAGGCATGGAGAGCCAGATTTCATCGCAGGTGTAGGCAAGAATGGGGGCCATGATTTTGGTGATGGTATCGAGAATGAGGAACATGGCAGTCTGTGCGGAGCGGCGGCGCAGGCCGTCCTTTGCCTCGCAGTAGAGTCTGTCCTTGATGATATCCAGATAGAAGTTGGACATATCCACAACGCAGAACTCGTTGACAGCGTGGGTTACCGTAATGAACTCGTAATCGTTGTAGCCGGCAAAGCACTTCTCAATAAGAGCATTGAGTCTTGTCATTGCCCAGCGGTCAAGTGCCTCCATCTCCTCCGGTGCAACGAGCTTGTCTGCATCGAAGCCCTCAAGGTTGGACAGGCAGTAACGGGCGGTATTACGGAACTTGAGGTAGTTCTGGGAGAGCTGCTTGAAGATATTGTCGGAGCAGCGGACATCGGCGTGGTAGTCTGCGGATGCAGCCCAGAGACGGAGGATGTCGGCGCCGTACTTCTTGATGATTTCATTGGGGTCCATACCGTTGCCGAGGGACTTGTGCATTGCTCTGCCCTCGCCGTCAACGGTCCAGCCGTGGGTAAGGCACTCCTTGAAGGGGCTGCCTGCGCCCATTCCGCCGACTGCAACGAGCATGGAGCTCTGGAACCAGCCGCGGTACTGGTCAAGGCCCTCAATGTAGAGGTTAGCGGGCCAGAAGCCCTGGTCCTTCTTCATGGATGCGAAGTGGGAGGAGCCGGAGTCAAACCAGCCGTCAAGGGTGTCTGTCTCCTGAGTGAAGCCCTCCTTGCAGCCGCAGTGGGGGCAGGTAAAGCCCTCGGGAAGAATCTCGGCGGCGCTCTTCTCAAACCAGGCGTTGGAGCCCTCCTTCTCGAAGAGTGCGGAGATTGCGGCAATGGTCTCCTCGGTGCAGATGGGCTTTCCGCAGTCGGGGCAGTAGAATACGGGGATGGGAAGACCCCAGCGGCGCTGACGGGAGATACACCAGTCTGCGCGCTCTCTTATCATGGACTTGATTCTGTCCTCGCCCCAGTCGGGGAGCCAGCGAACTGTCTCACAGGCCTTGCAGGCGTCCTCCTTGAAGGCATCAACGGAGCAGAACCACTGGGGAGTTGCTCTGAAGATGATGGGGCCCTTGCAGCGCCAGCAGTGGGGATAGGAGTGAACGATTTCTTCGGAGGCGAAGAGCATTCCGCTCTCTGCCATATCCGCCATGATAACGGGGTTGGACTCGTCGGTCTTCATTCCGGCGTACTTGCCGGCATAGTCTGTATGTCTGCCTCTGTCATCAACGGGAACTACCATTTCCATATTGTAGCGGCGACAGGTCTGGTAGTCGTCTGCACCGAAGCCGGGAGCGGTATGAACGCAGCCTGTACCGCTTTCCATAGTGACATAATCGGCAAGAACAAGACGGGAGGTTTTGGGCAGGAAGGGGTGGTATGCCAGCATATTCTCGAAGAATTCACCGGGATAGCGGGCAATAACCTCGTAGGACTCAAAGCCGCCGAGCTTCATAACCTTCTCGGCCAGAGCCTCTGCGAAGATGTAGCTCTCGCCGTTGGGAGCCTTCATAATTGCGTAGGTCTCACGGGGGTTGAGAGCAATGGCAAGGTTTCCGGGGAGAGTCCAGATGGTGGTTGTCCAGATGACGAAGAAGAGCTTTGACTTGTCAATGCCCTCGAGCTTGCCCAGGTCATCGTGAACGGGGAACTTTACATAGACTGTGGTGCAGGGGTCATCCTGATACTCAATCTCTGCCTCGGCAAGAGCCGTCTCGTCCTTGGGGCACCAGTAAACGGGCTTCAGGCCCTTATAGATGTAGCCCTTGCGGAACATCTCACCGAATATTTTTACCTCCTCTGCCTCGAAGGAGGGGTTCATGGTCTTGTAGGGGTGGTCCCAGTCTCCGATAACGCCCATACGCTTGAAGCCTGTGCGCTGAACATCGATGTAGTGGTCGGCAAACTCCTTGCAGGCATTGCGGAAATCGGGAATGCTCATTGCATTGCGGTTGAGCTTATTCTTCTTTATAATTGCAGACTCAATGGGCATACCGTGGTTATCCCAGCCGGGGACATAGGGGGTGTAATAACCGCG
>JAKSPP010000077.1 GCA_024404735.1 Oscillospiraceae bacterium
TTTTCAAAGTTAATATGACGGCCCTGAGCATCGGTTATTCTGCCGTCATCGAGAATCTGCAGAAGAAGATTCATAACATCGGGATGGGCCTTTTCGATTTCATCGAAAAGCACGACACTGTAGGGGTGGCGGCGGATTTTTTCCGTAAGCTGACCTGCCTCGTCATAGCCCACATATCCCGGAGGAGAGCCGACCATTCTGGAAACGGAGTGCTTCTCCATAAACTCGGACATATCAAAGCGGATTAAGCTCTCGGGGGAATCGAAAAGATCCTCCGCAAGACGCTTTACAAGCTCTGTCTTTCCCACACCGGTTGAGCCGATGAAGATAAAGCTGCAGGGCTTTCTCTTTGCGGAAATGCCCGCTCTTGAGCGCTTGATTGCGGAGCATACGGCCTTAACGGCCTCGTCCTGACCGATAATATGCTGCTTAAGACGGGACTCCAGACCGCCCAGACGGATATACTCGTCCTCTCTGATGGAGGCAGCGGGGATTTTAGTCCAGAGCTCAATTACTCTTGCAAGATTCTCCTCGCCGAGGACAGGCTTTCCCGCCGTCTGAAGAGCAAGAAGCTCCTCATCAATCTTCATGCGTTCGGCCCTTATAACGGCAAGGCGCTCATAGTGCTCGTTTTCCGTATCTGCCATAAGCATATCGGTTTCCTTGTCGTAATCGGCTGCGGCCTTATGAAGCTCCTCCATTCTCTCGAGCTCCTTGCTGCGGAGATTGAGGTCACTTCCGGCCTCGTCAATGAGGTCGATTGCCTTGTCGGGCAGGAAGCGGTCTGTTATATATCTCTCGGAAAGGCGGACGGCCTTTTCGCAGACCTCGTCGGGTATAACGATGCCGTGGTACTTTTCATAGTAGGGTGCAATGCCCCTGAGGATGGTAATGCTGTCCTCAATGGAGGGCTCGTTTACAGTAACGGGCTGGAAACGGCGCTCTAAGGCCGTATCCTTTTCAATGTGCTTTCTGTACTCGGAGAAGGTTGTTGCACCGATCACCTGAATTTCACCCCTTGAAAGGGCGGGCTTGAGGATATTGGCGGCATTCATGCTGCCCTCTGCATCTCCGGCACCGACGATTGTATGGACCTCATCGATTACAAGGATGATATTGCCCTCACGGGTAATCTCCTGAATAAGGCCCTTCATACGGCTTTCAAACTGACCGCGGAACTGAGTTCCCGCAACAAGAGCCGTCATATCAAGGAGATAAACCTCCTTGTCTCTGAGCTTATAGGGAACCTGACCCTTTACAATCTTCTGGGCAAGACCCTCTGCAATTGCGGTTTTGCCGACACCGGGCTCACCGATAAGGCAGGGGTTGTTCTTCTGACGGCGGTTTAATATCTGAATAACTCTGAGAAGCTCCTCTTCTCTTCCTATCATATTGTCAAGCTTTCCCTCACGGGCACGGCCTGTAAGGTCGATGCAGAAGCTGCCGAGATACTTTCTTTTCTGTGACTTGCCCTCACCGCGTCCGGGCTTTTCCCTGCCGCCGTTTTCGGAGGAGGCATTTGAGTCTGCGGGAACGGGAGATGCATTTTCTGCGCCCGGGGCTCTGTTGTTCACGGTGTCCTCAAAGCGGCCCAGAAGTCTCTTCATAAAGGGCATTGTGGCCGTCTTTCCCTCGTCATCTCCGTCAAGGTCTGCATCCAGCCCCTCGGGAAATTCCCCGTTTTCAAGAGATGCCATCATATTCTTCATATCGGAGCCGATATTGTCAAGCTCCTCATCGGTCAGGCCCATCTTGCTTATCATATCGTTAACAGGGGCGATATTCAGATCCTTTGCACAGCGAAGGCACAGGCCCTCGTTGGTTGTCTGACCCCTTTCATATTTCGTTATAAAAACCACTGCGGGATTTTTATTGCAGCGGACGCATAAGCTGGCTCCCATAATTTCTGTTTCTCCTAATCGCTAAAAGTGTTTCATATGCCCAGATATCTGAGCAGATAATCCTTTCTGAGGAGAAAGCCTCCCAGGAAGGTGCCGGAAAGAGTATCCTTTCCGATTATTATGCCGGCAAATTTAAGAAGCCAGCACAAAAGGGCCGCATAGGCAAGGCCCGTAAGAAGTCCGAGTATTGCTCCGGATATACTGTTAACCATATCCAGATGGGGGATTTTATAGCTCAGGTTCGGAAGATTTCCCAGAACCGTAAGTATTATTGCTATCAGCAAAAAGGCAAGGGTAAAGCACAGAACATAGCTGAAGGTCTCGCAAAGCACCGAGCCTATAGCGGCGACCGTCGTAACGGTACCTGCGGAAAGTGCCGCCTTTTGCCCCATAACGGCGGCGGTTTTGGGCCAGATGCCCATTTTTTCATATATCGAGGCGGCAAAATAAGCCTTCTTTTCCGCATCGCCACCCAGAATATCCTCAAGAGAACGGCTTGCGGCGCTCTTTGCGGACAGGCCCAGAATCTCGGCGCTGTTTTCGGAAACCGTTGTCTCCACAAAGCCGGAGGCAAAGGGCTTTATTACGGGAATAACATCCTGTGAGAAGGTGTCGGCAAGGAGGTCTGCCCCATATACGGCAACGATTATAACGAGAATGCTGCCCACACCCATAATAAGGCCTTTTTTATATCCCGACCATACGGCCGTTACCATTATTATCAGAAACAATAAGCTTAAAATCGCTTTCATCCGAAGCTACCTTTCACCAATGAATAATTGGGCTTTATTGCTGCTCAAACAGATTTTCTGTCAGTCAAAGTAAAATAAAGATGCGTAATAGGAATGGAGGAGAAGAACGTCCCCGGAATCCGTAAGGATAACGGAGGAGGCCGTCATCAGCCTGTCCGAGCGCTCTGTTTCCTCGCATTTTTTGTTCATAAGAGTGAGGCTTCCGGCACCCATAACAAGTATTTTGCCGTCCCCCGCGGAGATATCCACGAGTGTCTCGTTATATCCCACTCTTCCCGTTTCCGTCAGGTTTTCTCCGAGGCTTATAATTTCCACCTCACCTGCGGCTCTTGTTTCGGAAAGGCAGAGAACCGTGAAATCCTCGCCCATTACAAAATCGGAAAGATATTTGCCCTCATAGGAATAGGACCTGATGCTTCCCGTCATGGGTATGTATACTACCTCTTCATCGCCCAGTGCGGTTACTCCCGCAGAGCTTTTCGTGGCCTTAAGCTCTATAAAAAGCTCTCCGGGGAAGCTCTGCTCAGAGCAGAGGTCTCCCGTTCTTATATCAAGGAACTTAACGGCACTTCCCGCATCGGAAATTGTAAGAACGGCAAGATATCTGTCTCCGCCCGTAAGACAGGCATCGAGAACATAGCCTGTTCCGGACCACCATTCGTAAACAGCGGTGAGGTCGGGATTATAGACGGTTACAAGGGCCTTATAGCCCGTCTGCTCCGTTGCAACGGCAATGTAACCGTTTTCGCTTATGAAGGCGCTGAGGATTTTGCCGTTTGTTGACATCTGCCTGCTTGAGCCGTCCGAATCGGCGGTGAATATGTACTCGGCGCCTATGCCGTAGAAAAGCGCCTGCTTTTCATTTCCGGTGACGGCAGGAGAGTCAAAGGGAGAGGCCTGACGGAAAACCGTTGCTCCGTTTGCCCCAAGAAGCTGCATGGAGGAGCTTGAAATAACCGCAAGCTTGTCTCCGCACATATGAAAGGACTGCTTCGAGCCGGACTCGTAGGTAAAGGCCTCGTAGGTTCCGGAGCCCCTTCCGAAGGAGAAAACTCTCCTCAGGTTGCTCTTTGTGAAAACATCCCTGTTTTCAACGGCAAGGATTGCGATAATTATGAGGAAGGTTGTGAGAAGGGCCGTAAAAATGCTTCTTCTTGCGGATTTTTTTCTCGCCTTATCGGCCAGATATTCACGAAGCTCCGCATCCGTCATTTCGGAGGTCTTTTTATGCGGAAGCTTCTTTTTTTCCTTATGACCCTTTTCCCCGTCCTTCTGCTCCCTCCGGGGCTCCTCTGCGGGAGCAAAGGCCTCCTCGGGGATATTAAGACTTTCGTCCTTTAAGAGTTCTTCAATATCGTCGCCGTTCAAATTATCTCACATCCTTCGGCGAAAAAAGTATCGTCTGAATCAGTGTTCAAACATCCCGTTAACGGGCTCGGGGTACCATACCCTGTTAAGATAAAGCCCCTGCGGCGGCATTGTGGGCCCTGTGAGCCTTCTGTCGCCCTTCTCAAGAAGCCCGGGAATATCCTCGGGCAGGAGCTTTCCGTAGGAGGCATAGACCATTGTTCCCACAATGGCTCTTGCCATATTGTAAAGAAAGCCGTCTGCGCAGACGGAAACGGTTATTATATCGTCCGTTTTTTCGGCAATGCAGTGATAAACCGTTCTCACCGTTGTTTTCGTCTCCGTTCCCAGAGAACGCACGGCGGCAAAATCATGAGTCCCCTCAAAGGCCCTGCCTGCCCTTTTCATCATATCCATATCAAGATGAGAGGGGTAAAAGCAGACTCTGTTCTGCAGGAATGGGTCCCTTATATCGCTGTTGTGAATTTTATAGATATATTCCTTTTTTATGCACGAGCCGATGGAGTTAAAGTCATCGGGCGCATCCATGGCCTCCAGAACCGCAATGTCCTTCGGAAGCCTTGTATTCACGGCATAGGGAATCCTGTCTGCGGGAATACGGCAGTCTGTTCTGAAGTTGGCGCAGTAGTTCAGGGCATGGACTCCCGCATCCGTTCTTCCGCAGCCTGTTACCTTAACCTCGTGGCCGCAGACCTCGGAAAGAGCCCTCTGCACGGTTTCACAGACGGTTATTTCCGTCTTCTGAACCTGCCAGCCGTGATAGGCCGTACCCTCATAGCGGAGCTTAAGAGCAATGTTTCTCAAGGTCTCCACCTCATAGCCCAAGGGCGCGGAGGACAGAAACCACCGCAATAATTAAAGCGCAGAAAAGCAACGCAGTTGCATCATTGCCCCCCATATGAAGCCGCTTCATACGGGCTCTGCCCACTCCCCCTGCATTGCAGCGGCTCTCCCTTGCCGTTGCAAGCTCATCCGCCCTGCGGAAGGCGCTGACGAAAAGTGGGATAAGAAGAGGAATAAGAGCCTTTGCCCTGTTTACAATGCTTCCCGTATCGAAGTTTGCGCCCCTTGCCTTCTGGGCGGAGACGATTTTGTCCGTCTCCTCGATGAGGGTGGGAATAAAACGAAGGGCAATGGACATCATCATAGCAAGCTCGTGAACGGGGACCTTTATCTTCTTAAGGGGCTCAAGCAGCCTTTCAAGTCCGTCTGTCAGGGAAATGGGCGAGGTTGTGTAGGTAAGAAGGAAGGTTCCGCATACAAGGAGCATTATACGCATTATCATAAAGACGGCGGTTTTTATGCCGTCCCGGGTAATGGTGAATATCCAGAAGGAAACAAGAGGCTCTCCCCTGCCGTAGAACAGGTTGAGAAGTCCCGTGAAGATTACGATGAAAAGAAGGGGCTTAAGGCCCGAAAAAAGCGTTTTGGGCTTAATTCTGGCAAGGAAGGAAAAAAGTGCAAGGGTAAGAACCATAAAGGCGTAGGAGATATAATTGTTTGCGATGAAAATGGCAACTATGTATATGAGAAGGCCGATTAGCTTTGTTCTCGGGTCGAGCCTGTGGAAGACCGTATTTCCCGGGAAAAACTGGCCGAGGGTAATGTCCTTAAGCATCGGCCGTGCCCCCCTTTTTCAGCGCAATAAGCTGTTTTCCCAGATACTTCAGGGTGTAGATGCTGTCGGGAATAGCGACGCCTCTCTCCGCAAGAAGCAGTGAAAGCTCCGTAGCCGCGGGGATGGTAAGGCCCAGTTCCTTAAGCTCCGATGCACTTCCGAAAATCACAGCAGGGCTTCAGTCCATTACGATATTTCAGTCGGAGAAGACCAGAAGCCTGTCGGCAATTGCCGCAATGTCGTCCATACTGTGGGAAATAAGGATGACCGTTGCGCCTGTTGACCTTCTGTATTCGGCTATCTCGAAAAGTATTTTCTCTCTTGTCTCGGGGTCAAGGCCCGCTGTGGGCTCATCGAGGATAAGGACTCTCGGGCGCATTGCCATAACTCCGGCAATTGCGACTCTTCTCTTCTGACCTCCGGAGAGTTCAAGGGGAGAGAGCTCGAAAAGTTCCTCGCCGACACCTGCGTGAAATGCGGCCTCTACGACGTTTTTATGAATTTCCTCCTCTGAAAGGCCCATGTTTTTGGGGCCGAAGGACATATCCTTATAAACGGTTTCCTCAAAAAGCTGATACTCCGGATACTGAAAAACAAGGCCGACGGTAAAGCGGACATTATGAAGTTTCTCCTTTGAGGAGTTTATATCCGTGCCCTCAACGAAAACCGTTCCGGAGGTAGGGGCAAGAAGACCGTTTAAGTGCTGAATGAAGGTTGATTTTCCGCTGCCTGTTCTTCCGATTATTCCGATGAGCTCACCCTCGTTTATTTCCGCATCAATGCCGGCTATGGCAATGTGCTCAAATGGCGTTCCCTGAGAATATACATGGCAAAGAGCGGAGGTTTTAATAATCTGCATCTATGTGAAATCCTTCCGGCTGCTTATTTTAGGTATGCCGCAATTGCATCTGCGACAGCTTCGGGTGTTATTGCATCGGAATCAATTCGGAGCCCCGCTTTACGAAGCTGCCACAGCAGCATTGAAGGAGCGGGAACGGTAAGGCCCAGTGCCTCGAGCTCCTCGGGGCGGGAGAAAAGCTCCCTCGGGCTTCCGTCAAGCTTTATTTCACCCCGGGACATTACTATAAGCCTGTCGGCCGGGATGCATTCCTCCATATGGTGGGTAATGAGGACTACGGTCATACCGCGGTTTTTTCTGAGCTCCGTTATCGTTTCCAGAACCTCTTTTCTGCCTACGGGGTCAAGCATGGCAGTGGGCTCATCGAGAATAAGGCAGTCGGGAAGCATGGCAAGGGCGCCGGCGATGGCAACACGCTGCTTCTGTCCTCCGGATAGATGATGGGGTGAATGCAGGCGGTAATCGTACATGCCGACGGCCTTAAGGGA
>JAKSPP010000078.1 GCA_024404735.1 Oscillospiraceae bacterium
AGCGAGTTTCTTCTGAAGAGACAGTATAACCGTGTTTTCTCCTGCCTTGCGGATATTCTCTCGGACAAATCCAATCACCCTATTATGCTTTGTGCCCTTCTTGTCGGTCAGCTTAAAAGCCTTTATATAATAAAGCTGTGTGAAAAAGAACGCCTTTCACAGAAGGAAACCATGGATAAGTGCGGAATTAAATTTTCCTTTGCCTTTGACAAGCTCAATCAGGCAGCAAGGAATATAAGCCTTGACGGTGCAAAAGAGCTTCTGCAAAAATGTGTACAGTGCGATTACGCAATGAAGAGCTCCGGCGGGGAGCCCGGAGAGCTGTTTGCGGGATTTCTTGCGGAGGCGGCTGTAATTCTGGGATGAAAAGAATAAAAGAAGTAATAGTTGTTGAGGGAAAGTACGATAAGATTGCCCTGGGAAATGTCGTCGATGCTACTATCGTTACAACGGAGGGCTTCGGAATATTCAGGGACAGGGACAAGCAGGCAATGCTGAGGCGTCTTGCCGATAAAAGAGGAATCATTGTCCTGACAGATGCAGACGGTGCGGGCTTTCTCATACGCTCAAAGCTGTCCGGAATTATTAAACCCGATAAGATTAAGCACGCCTATATCCCCGATATAGAAGGAAAGGAACGCCGAAAAGACAAGCCTTCAAAGGAGGGCACTCTGGGAGTTGAGGGTATGAGCCCTGAGGTGCTTCTGCATGCACTTATCTCCGCCGGAGCAACAGTAGAAGACGGTGATGAGATAAGGTATTCTTCCGAAATAACAAAGGCGGACTTATTTATTCTCGGACTTTCGGGTGGAAATAACAGCAGCATAAAAAGAAAGGCCCTTCAGAAAGAACTGCTTCTTCCCGAAAAGCTTAGCGCAAATGCGCTTCTTTCCGTACTGAATATTATCACAACAAAAGCTGAACTTAAGGAAATAATCGATTCCATAGACACTGAGGGCTGATTATTTCGGACAGATATAAAAAGAGCATTTCTTTTTCATATGCAAAAATGCACGCTGCATTTGCGGCGTGCATTTTACATTCATTTTTACTTAATAAAACCGTTTTCCGAAAGCCACTTCTTTCCGGACTCCGCATCCATTACCTCAAGGGTTGCAGTTGCATCCGGAGTTAATTTCTCTGCATAGCGCAATATCTCCGCAACATCCATCACTCCATCACCCGGAAGATTGTGCAAATCTCTTACACCATCATTATTATGAATATGATAGTGAGAGAGTCTGTCCTTCCAGGCATCAATCCATTGAGAGACGGGAATCTCACTTTTCACATTGGCATGACCAATATCCAGGCAAAGAGAAAATCTCTTATCATCAACAGCTTCCGCAATTTTAAGCATATCATCGGGCACACTGTCCATAACGTTCTCAAGAACAATTCTGTAATCTCCCGGAACCTCGTCGAGAAATCGTTTCCAGAATACGATTGACTTTTCCGTAAACCACGACGGAAAATAAATATTCGGAACAAAGCCGGAATGGATAACAACCTTCTCGATTCCGAGAGAAAGCGCAGTATTTACCGCAATCTTATATCTGTCAAAGGCAAATTGTGCGGCATCGGGGTCTATGGCTGCGGGAAAAAGCTCATTATACGGGCCGTGAACAACAGCCACCGAACCGGAACCGGCATCTCTTTTCATTTTGGAAACCGATGTGGAATACGCCTCTCCCCACAGATTTAAAGAATTGCATAATTCTGTAAGCTCGATTCCAAGAGGAGTGTTTTTTACAATACCCGATGTTTTTTCTTCATAGGCTAAAACCGGGTCAGTACCGGTCATATACTCGTCAACCAGATCCGCCATATTGGACAGACAGTAAATCATCACAAGTTCCTCCGCACAGACTGTATCACAAAGCAAGAGTATATTATTTTAATAAAAAGCAAAAGTCAATGAAAAAAAGCAAAAAAATATCCCCCGTCGTGCCGCTATTCACGACGGGGAAAACAAGGAGTGGATATTATCCGCAGAGCCTGTCTGAAACTCATACGGAAAGGAGGAGGTATTCGTCCTACCGGGGGAGCTCACTCCCCGGCCGGACAATGGAAAAAGGAGATATATTAAGGAACAGTCTCATGTTCCTTTTGGTTTTACGATAAAAACAAAAAATGCATTGAATGATTTCACAAATCAAACAATGCAAACGTTTTTATGCATAAACAATAGGAATTCCGGAGCGCGGAATGCTCTACTTACAGGGTTTCGAGAATATCCTGACTCGCAATAGCAGATAATAATCTGTACGCACAATTCCTACCTTCCCCTTAATGAGTGGCGAAATAAAAATTCCAAAGCAAACGCTTTTCGGATTGTGCTCATGCTCACAGTACCGTTTCTGTGCGGGGTTTTGCACCCCATTCCTCTCATACGGCCTTGCCGCTGAAACTCTGTATATTCAATTTACAAGCTTATTTTAGCATCGATACAGGAAAAGTCAAGCATTTTTTTAACAATATTCGTAATTTGTTATTAGTGCATATTCTCTCAACCGAGAGAATATTTTCTGCATACACTATGTACAATTAATTCAATTGAGCTTTCGCATTTTCTATGCAGCATAAGTATCGGCAGGCTTAAAATACCGTAAAAAAGAGCATATCAAAAATACAAAAAATATGATATAATGCCAAAAGACAAAAGCCTATCAAAAACAACAAAAATATTAGCTAAAAAACGCTTAAAACCTATTGCAATTTCCCGTAAAGGCTGTTATAATGCTATGGCTTGTCTTTTGGGCAAATTAACTAATCTGTAAATTAAAAATTATTTCTTTATACGGTAGGAGGTTTTTTAAATGGAACTCACCAAGCAGGAAAAGCTCGAGAACGGTAAGCTTAACTTTACCGTTTCCATCGATGCTCAGGCATTTGAGAAGGCTATTAACGGCGCATATCTCAAGGCCAAGAAGAATATCTTTATCCCCGGTTTCCGTAAGGGCAAGGCTCCCAGAGCTGTTGTCGAAGGTATGTACGGCAAGGAAGTTTTCTATGAGGATGCTATTGACGAGATTGCTCCCGATGCATATGCAGAGAACATTGAGAAGACCGGCGAGCGTGTTGTAGGCCGTCCCGGAATCAAGGACTTCAAGGTAAACGACGACAAGTCCGTTGAGCTCACATATGAGGTTGCCCTCTGGCCCGAAGCAGAGCTCGGCCAGTACAAGGGTGTTGAGGTTGTAAAGACTCCCGTTGTTGTCACCGATGATATGGTTAACCTCGAAATCGAGTCTGTAAGAAAGCGCAACGGCCGTATCATTACCGTTGACCGCGCTGCAAAGCTCGGCGATACCGTTAACATTGACTACGACGGTTACCTTGATGGTGAGCGTTTTGACGGCGGCAAGGCTGAGAACCATGACCTCGTTCTCGGTTCCAACGCATTTGTTCCCGGCTTTGAGGCTCAGCTCATCGGCGCTGTTGCAGGCGATGAGAAGGATCTTGACATCACCTTCCCCGAGAACTACCACGAGGGTCTTGCAGGCAAGGCTGTTGTATTCAAGGTAAAGGTTAACGAGGTTAAGGAGAACGAGCTCCCCGCTCTCGACGATGAGTTTGCAAAGGATGTTTCCGAGTTTGATACTCTCGACGAGTATGTTGCAGATGTAAGAAAGAACCTCACCGCATCCCGCGAGGCTGAGGCTGACCTCAACTTCAGAGAGATGGTCCTCGAGGCTGCTGCTGCAAACATGACCGTTACCATCCCCGATGAGATGATTGACGAGAGAGTTGACAGACTTGTTGACGATTACAACCAGAATCTTATGATGCAGGGCATGGACCTTCAGAGCTACCTCGGCTACATGAATATGGAAATGAACACCTTCCGCGGTTACATGCGTCCCAATGCAGAGAGCCAGGTCAAGGCAGAAATCTTCCTTGACAAGGTTGCTCAGGTTGAGGGCATTGAAATCAGCGAGGAAGAGATTGAAGCCGAGTACGCTTCCGCTGCAGAAAAGTACGGAATGGAAATCGACAAGATTAAGGCTGCCGTTAATTCCGGCGCAATCGTAACCGACCTCAAGCTCAAGAAGGCTACCGAGATCGTAGTTTCCAATGCTGTTGCTACCGAGCCCAAGGAAGAAGAGGCTAAGGAAGAAGCAGCTGAGTAATTCAGTCCCTTTAACTGAAAAATATCAAACTGAACCCTAAAAGGAGGTACTAATTATGAGTTTGGTTCCTTATGTTGTTGAGCAGACCTCAAGGGGTGAACGCTCCTATGATATTTTCTCCAGACTTCTCAACGACCGCATTATTATGCTCTCCGAGGAGGTTAACGATGCAACTGCAAGCCTGATTGTAGCGCAGATGCTTTACCTCGAGGCACAGGACCCCGACAAGGACATTCAGTTTTACATTAACTCCCCCGGCGGAAGTGTTACAGCCGGCTTTGCCATCTACGATACAATGCAGTATATTAAATGCGATGTATCAACCATCTGCATCGGTCTTGCGGCCTCCATGGGAGCTTTTCTGCTCTCCTCCGGCACAAAGGGCAAGAGAATTGCCCTGCCCAACTCCGAGATAATGATTCATCAGCCTCTCGGCGGTTTCCAGGGTCAGGCCACGGACATTGCAATTCATGCAAAGCAGATTCTCCGCATTAAGGAAAATCTTACAACCATCCTTGCAGACAACTGCGGGAAGAGCGTTGACATATTAAGAGCGGATTGTGAGCGCGATAATTTTATGAGCGCACAGGAAGCACTTGATTACGGCCTTATTGACAAAGTAATAAGCAAAAGATAACGCAATCGGGCGGAGCTTATACTCCGCCCGTATCGTGCATTTTTTAAGCTGAAGGATTTTTTATTTTTATGGCTAAAATTGAAGTTAAACAGAGAAAATGCTCCTTTTGCGGCTCTCCCGAGGGTCCCGGAAATGAGCTTCTGACAGGTGGAACGGCTTATATTTGTGAAAGCTGCTGCCGTACAGGAGTTGATATTTTTATTGCCAACCACCGCGAGGACGGAACCGCAGCCCTTACAGAGCTGCCTCCCCCCGCAAAAATCAGAGCAATTCTCGATGATTATATTATCGGACAGGAGAAGGCAAAGATTGCTCTTTCCGTCGCTGTCTATAACCATTACAAACGTATGTTTTCCCTCAACAGCTACAATGATGTTGAGCTCCAGAAGTCCAATATTCTTCTTATCGGACCTACCGGAAGCGGAAAAACTCTTTTTGCACGTGCCCTTGCAAGGATTGTTGATGTTCCCTTCGCAATTGCGGACGCAACAACTCTCACTGAGGCAGGATACGTTGGAGATGATGTTGAGAACATTCTTCTGAGACTCCTTCAGAGCGCTGATTTTGACGTTCAGAGAGCCGAAAGAGGTATTATATATATAGACGAAATTGATAAGATTGCCCGCAAGAGCGAGAACACCTCTATTACAAGAGATGTATCCGGCGAGGGCGTTCAGCAGGCACTCCTCAAAATCCTTGAGGGTACTGTTGCCGGAATCCCCCCTCAGGGCGGACGCAAGCATCCCCAGCAGGAGCTTATCTATCTTAACACAGAAAACATTCTCTTTATCTGCGGCGGAGCATTTGACGGTCTTGAAAAAATCATCGAGCAGAGAACCGATAAAAAGTCTCTCGGCTTCGGTGCCGAAATCCGTTCCAAAACCGATGCCGATTCAAGCCTTGCTCTTCTTGAGGTTCAGCAGCATGACCTTATCCGCTTCGGAATAATTCCCGAGCTTGTGGGCCGTCTGCCTGTAATTACTCCTCTTTCCGCACTTAAGGAGGAGGACCTCGTCCGAATTATGCAGGAGCCCAAAAATGCTCTTGTCAAACAGTATCAGGCCCTGATGGCAATGGACAATGTTGAGCTTGAATTTGAAGATGAGGCTCTGACGGCCATTGCCCATAAAGCAACCGAGATGAAAATCGGTGCAAGAGGTCTGCGCAGCGTCCTTGAAGGAATTATGACAAACGTTATGTATGAGGTTCCTTCCGACGATAGCATTAAGAAGGTAGTTATTACCGCCGAATGTGTTAATAACGGAACTGACCCCCAGATGATAAGAGAGTAAAGCCTTCACAACTCCCCACCCTTGTGGGGAGTTTTATCCCAAAATTAGGAAGAAAATATGGACGAATTAAACTACGAAGAAATAAAGAAAATTGAAATACTGCCCGTTATTCCTCTCAGAGGACTTGTTGTATTCCCCGGAATGAGCGCAACACTTGACATTGAGAGGCCCTTTTCCGTTGCCGCAGTTAATCAGGCAATCGGAAAGGAGCAGGAGATTATCTGCATTACCTGCTCCGACCCCATGATTGAAAATCCCCGCCCCGAGGATTTTTACAAGGTCGGAACCGTCTGTACCGTAAAGCAGACTCTTAAGCTTCCCGGTCTGCCCTATATGAGAGTATTAATTGAGGGCAAATCAAGAGCAAATGTTAAGGCTGTTCACGAGGGCTCACCCTACATTGCCGAATTCTTCCGCTACGATACTCCCGCAGTACCGAAGCTCACAAACCGCACAGAGGCTCTTATAAGACGCTGTCTCGGTCTTCTTGAAGAAAATCTCGAGCTTGTCGATAATAAGCTCCCGAACCTTGTTTTTGATTTCGGCAAAAGCGATAACCCCGGCTTTGTTGCCGATTTCTGCATTAACGCAGTTGCCCTTCGCTTTGAGGATAAGCAGTCTGTTCTCGAGGAGCTTAACCCCATCAAGCGCCTTAATCTTGCCATAAAGCTCCTTGACAAGGAAAATGATATAGTAAGCCTTGAAAAATCTCTTGAGGAAACAACAAAGGAAGAGCTTTCCCGTACACAGAGAGAGTATTTCCTTCGCGAGCAGATGAAGGTTATTAAGGAGGAACTGGGCGAAAGTAACCATGACGGCGGCGATGACCTTGATGAAATCACCTCATACTCACAGAAAATCAAAGCACTTGGTCTTCCCGGCGCAGACGAGG
>JAKSPP010000079.1 GCA_024404735.1 Oscillospiraceae bacterium
CTTTGCATTTATGGGCATTCCCGTAACCCTGTCCGTTTTCGGCCCCGAGGCGGCAATCTACACCTCAGTTATTCAGATTCCCGCAAACCTTCTTTCCTACACAGTGGGCGTAAGGCTTGTCGCTCCGAAAAATACAAAGCTTGCAACAAAAAAGCTTATCTTCAATCCCCCCTGCATTGCGGCTGTTATCGCCTTCATACTTTACTTCACAAGGGTTTCGTTGCCGGGGGTTGTTCTCTCCTCCATTGAACTTCTTGCGGGAATTACAACTCCCGGGGCTATGCTCATAATAGGCATGACTCTTGCCTCCTTCCCCCTGAAGGGCCTTTTCTCCGACTGGAGACTTTACCTTACCTCAATTCTCAGGCTTATTGTTATCCCCGCCGCAGCCTATTTTGTTCTGGACCTTATCGTTGCCGATAAAATGTTCGTTTCCGTTGTTACCCTTCAGGTTGCAATGGGCTCTGCCACAATATCTTCCATGCTGGCAATCCAGTACGGGGGCAATGCGGACCTTGCGGGCAAGGGCGTTTTCCTTACAACGGCCCTGTCGGCACTTACAATCCCCGTCTGGGCGATTATTTTAAGATAACAGGAGGGAGCAGGCTATGGCAGATATTACGGAAATAACCGATTTTCTTGCTCCGGAGCTTGATATCTACGCAAGAGTAAATGAAATTCAGCTCAAATGCAGGGCAGACCTTTCAAAGGGCATGTTCATTGCCGAAACCCCCGTTGTTCTTGACAGAGCCCTTGAGGGCGGAATGGAGCCCGTTTCCCTCCTTATGGAGGACAGAGTGGCCTTCAGCCCCGTGGGAAGGGATTTAATTTCCCGCTGCGGTGATGTGCCCGTTTACGTTGCGAAAATAGATGTCTTAAAGGAGCTTACGGGCTATAATCTCACAAGAGGTGTTCTCTGTGCAATGAAGCGCCCGCCCATGCGTAAGGCCTCGGAAATAATAAAGGCTGCAAAGCGCATTGCCGTTCTTGAGGATGTTATGAACCCCACAAATCTGGGGGCTATATTCCGCTCGGCGGCAGCACTGGGTGCCGACGGCATTCTCATCACCTCAAACAGCACGGACCCTCTTTACAGAAGAGCCCTTCGCGTTGCCGTGGGAACGGTTTTTCAGGTTCCCTGGACGGTTTTGTCGCCGGAGGAGTCCGAGTCTGCAGCAGTCCTTTCTCTTCTGAAGGAGGCGGGCTTTACCACCGCTGCGATGGCTCTTACGGATAAGTCCCTCTCCGTTTCCGCACCGGAGCCCCTGTCCTCCCCACGCCTTGCCCTTTTCTTCGGAACGGAGGCCTACGGTCTGCGCCCGGAAACCGTTGCGGGCTGTGATTACACTCTCAAAATTCCCATGTACGGCGGAGTTGATTCCCTTAATGTTGCCGCCGCAAGTGCAGTTGCCTTCTGGCAGCTTTTTGCGTCCCAAAAGGAAAAGGAGCAGTTAAAATGATAGTAAAAGTACTTGCCGTGGGCGATGTCTGCGGCAGAACGGGCCTTGATTTTCTCAGAAGCAAGCTTTCATATGTAAAGAACACCTACGGCATTGATTTTACAGTTGTAAACGGAGAGAATGCCAATGTGGTGGGTGTAACCCCCGCCCAGTGCGAGGATATCTTCAGGGCCGGCGCCGATGTTATAACCCTCGGCACCCATACCTGGACAAGAACGGAGATAAGAGAGCATCTGGACAAATCCCAAAGGACTCTTCGCCCCGTTAATTTTGCTCCTCAGTGCCCCGGAAGAGGCTGGGGTGAGTACTCAAGACCCTTCGGTAAGGTATGCGTTATAAATGCCATGGGAAGATACTCCCTCGATACCAACACGGATAATCCCTTTGTGTGCATTGATGCCGCCCTTGAGGACACCGATGCAAAGATAATTCTCGTTGATTTCCACGCCGAGGCAACAAGTGAAAAGCTTGCGGCAGGTTATTATTACGAGGGCAGGGTTTCCGCCCTGTGGGGCACCCACACCCACGTTCAGACCTCCGACTGTCAGACCCTTCCCTTCGGAACGGGCTACATAACCGACCTGGGAATGACGGGGGCAAGGCGCTCTGTTCTCGGCATTGATACAGAGCAGTCCATCGGCAAATTCCTCGGCGACCCTCCGCAGAGATATAACGGGGCAGAGGGCCCGGGCAAGCTTGAGGGCGCCGTATTCGAGATAGATTCCGAAACGGGCAAATGCCTCAAATCGGAGGCAATCCGTATTTTCTGAGGAGGATAAGGCTATGGCAAAGGAAAAGGCTCCGCGCAACAAAACCATAGATACGCCCCTGTCCGAGGGCGGGGAATACCTCTCCCGCTGTCTTTTTGTCTCCTCTCCCGTAAGTGATATAGAAGACATTCTGGATAAAACCATTATGGGCGACAGCCTGTCTGTCCTGCCCCTTATCCCTGACGGCTTTGCGGATTTAATCATTGCAGACCCTCCCTATAACCTCAGTAAGGACTTCGGTGACAGCAGATTTTCAAGGATGAAGCCTCAGGCTTATGAGGGGTATGCAAGAGTGTGGCTTTCGGCCGTGAGGCCCAAGCTTGAAAAAACGGGCTCTGTTTACGTCTGCTGTGACTGGGAGTGCTCCCCCATAATATGGAAGGTTCTTTCCGAGGAATTTAAGGTCAGAAACAGAATAACCTGGCAGAGAGAAAAGGGAAGAGGGGCAAAGGCCAACTGGAAAAACTGCCTTGAGGATATCTGGTTTGCAACGGCAAGTGATGATTTTACCTTCAATCTCGATGCTGTAAAGCAGAGGAGAAGGGTTCTTGCCCCCTATACGGAAAACGGCAGTCCCAAGGACTGGGAGGAATCCTCCTCCGGAAGATACAGGGATACCTGCCCCTCAAATTTCTGGGACGATATCTCCGTTCCCTTCTGGTCCATGCCGGAGAACACGGCCCATCCCACCCAGAAGCCCGAGAAGCTCATGGCAAAAATCATCCTTGCCTCATCGAATAAAGGCGATATAGTCCTCGACCCCTTCCTCGGCTCGGGAACAGTCTCCGTTACGGCAAAAAAGCTTGAAAGGCACTTTGTGGGCATAGAAAAGGAGCCCCAATACTGCCTCTGGGCTCAGCAGCGCCTTGAAAGGGCGTCTGAGGATAAAACAATTCAGGGTTACGAGGACGGCGTATTCAGGGAGAGAAACTACCGCTGAGGCTCTTCTCCCCCCCTAAATAAAGCGGAAGTATTACCGCTTCTTCACGGGCCGCAGTGCCCGATTGCTTTCCCTTTATCGGTGAAATCCCCCTTAAGCAAAAAGAAAGAACCGCCCGCAGAAGCGGACGGCTCTCCCAAGAAGAAAAAAGGAATAGGAAATACCTTCGTAATTATCCCGCACAGCCTCTTCGCAGAAAGAGGACTGTGCGGTTTTTCATTTCGGACGGAGGTGTAGGTGGTGTTACCTCTCTCCGAAAATTTTGTCCCAGTTGCCGAGGGGGCAGTAAATCTGGCAGGCGTTGCAGAAGCACTTGGGGAAATGGTCCAGATTGGAGTTGGAGATGGAGAAGTTTTTCATTGCCTCCACAATATCCTCGTGCTTCGGGGTCATTGTGGATACGAGGTTGCCTCTCTTCTGAATTCCTGCAAACTCCTCGCGAAGACCGAGTGTTGCAACGTAGCAGGCGTTAACGTCGTGCTTTGAAACCTCATAGGAGCGTCCCGCAATCCTCCACTGTGTCTTCTCACCGCTGTCCTTTGCGGGCAGAGCGTGCATGGGGCACTTGTCGGAGCAGACATGGCAGGTCTCGGGATTGCAGAGACGGGGGCCGTCATCGGGCTCGGTGTAAACGAGCTCAAGGTCTGTAAGGAGGCAGCCGAACTGAATGCGGGGGCCGAACTCCTTTGTAACGGGGAAATTGCTCCAGGAGGGCTGGGCAATTCCGGCGGCGATGGCGGCATGGGCGATGTTCATGCAAAGGCCGTCCTTGTTGGGGCCTGTGAACATGGGGGTGGGGGTGTTCTTGGGCAGAGTTCCCATTTCGGGGCCGCAGCCAAGAGGCTGGGGTGTGCGGCCCAGCATATTTTCAACGTAATCCGCAAGATAGAAGGTGGAAAGACCCATGGTCCAGTTGGGGACGAGCTCAAGACCGTAGGTGGAGTAGATGGACTCGGCATATCTTGCCTTATCTCCGTCCTCAAGGCGGCGCATCTGTGCCTGAACGGCGCCGTTTAAGAGTCTGCGTCCGAAGACGATAACGCTCTTTGCGCACTTGAGAATGTCATTGGGTCTGTAGCCCTCGGGCTCCTCGGAGAGGGCGGAGGCGGGGCAGAAGCCGACTAAATCCATTCCGGCTTCCTTCATAAGGTAATCGCGGATAAGTCTTGTAATGGCAATTTTATCAAGCATTTTTTGCAGCCTCCCTTCAGAATAACAGGCCGGCTTTGCGGTCGGGGTGGATGATGGAGAAGCCAAGCTCTTTTTCCTCTGTTATGTTGCCCTCGTCATCATAGGTGCGTGCAACCGCGAGAGCCCAGACCTCGGCCATTGTCCAGTCGGAGACGTATTTCATACCGCCGAGGTGCTTAATCCATACTTCGTTTTCAATGAGATAGTAGTGATGAATACGGCAGTTAAGGGGATTGTCCTTTGTAACGGCGATGGTCTTTTCAAGCTTGCCGTTGATTCCGCCAACGCCCTCAAGCTCCACATCATCAAAGAATACAGGCTGGGGATAACCCTCGCCGAGGCCGTTTGCGCCCTCGCGCCAGCCCTTTACCTTGTATACATACTCTCCCTTGTAGGGAAGGGGCATATCCGGCAGAAAGCCGGTTAAAAGTTCGATTTTTTTCTTCATGGCTTTCTCCCTCAAGCGTTCTTTGTAAGATTTCTGTCAACGAATGCACTCTTGTAGTTGCCCACGGGGCAGTAGAGAAGGCATCTGTCACAGCAGTACATGGGCAGGTGGTCAAGAGTCTGGAAGCCGGGGGCATCAAACTGCTTCTGAAGGCCCTTTGCAAGCTCCTCGTCCGTGGGGTCCTCACTCTGAATATCCATGGGGCAGCGCATATTGGTCTTCTTTGTAAGGCCGAAGCAGGCAATGGCGCAGGCATTGACCTTAAGCTCACCCTGTCTGTAGGTCTTTCCGGCAATGGTAACATCCTTGCCCTCGCTTGCCGACAGAGCGTGTGTGGGGCACATTCCGGAGCAGACACCGCACTTTTCGGGGTCGCAGAGCTTCTCCCCTGCGTAGGGCTCATCGTACTTTTCAAACTCGATGTTTGTTACGATTGCGCAGAGGTAAACGCGGGGGCCGTTATCGGGGGTAATAACACGGTGGTTCCAGCCCATCTCACCGAGACCGGCCGCTACGCCTGCCTTGTAAATGTCAATGGGAAGACCTGCCTTGTAGGGGTCTGCAAAGAAGGGAACGAAGTTGCCCTCGGGCTGAACAGCCTGAAGAACGTTGTTTGTTACGGGCATTGCCATGCAGCCGTAGGTGTTCTCAAGAAACTGTGCGATGTCGTAGGTCTGCTTCATGCACAGCTGATTGATTGCGAGAACAAAGCTGTGTGCGGAGTAAACACTCTGTGCGGTGGGCAGTCCGTCCTCAAGATAACGGAACATACCCTGAACGGAGCCGTTAATAAGGCGGCGTCCGAATACTATGATGGACTTTGCATCGGGCAGAAGGGTGGAGGGGCGATGCGGGGTAGGCTCGTTTTCAAGCACGGAGGAGGGGCAGATGCCCACATAGTCCATATCGGAGCCCGCGGAGATGCGGGACTTGACAGCATCATATTTAGTCATTATTCTTCCTCCCCGTTATAGGTGTCCATATCCACGGAGGGATAATGGTCGATGAACTGGTTTATATTTACCTGAGATACCTTTGTATCGTGGAAGCGCTCCTTCCAGTTGCCGATGGGGCAGTACTGCAGGCAGTTTCCGCATTTCCAGCTTGTCTGATGCTGGATGAAGTTGTGGTAAACATTTTCCTTAAGTGCGCGGTAGCGCTGGGTGGGGGTGAAGTCCTCGTCCAGAGGATTCTCGATAATGGGGTCTATAAGGTTAAAGTCGCCGTTGAAGTTGAAGTCCGTGTATGCGCCCTCGCAGGCAATCTTGCACTTTGTCCAGTTAATTCCGGAGTACTTCTCAATCTGACCCTCGCCGAAATCAACAACGCGCTCCTGACCTGCCTTGTAGGGAGGAATTGCGCCGACGGGGCAAACCTGCTCGCAGACGTGGCACTTCTCGTAGTCGCAGAGTCTCTCGCCGCTCATCATGGGGTCGGGCTTGAGCTTAAGAGTGGTTACAACGGCGCCGAAGCGGTTTCTGGGGCCGAACTCGGGGGTGAGAACGATGGTGTGCCAGCCGAACTGACCAAGACCCGCAGCTACAGCACAGTGACGCATGGAGAGGGCGGGGGCACCGTGGGTGGGGCCTGCGGTTGTGGGAACGCAGATTTCTCCGGTGAGATTTTCAATAAAGCGGGCTATCTTGTAGTTTGCCCACAGGAGGTTGTAGTTGGGGCTGCCGACGTAGCCGAACATGGCGTACTGACCGTGAACGTTGAATTTGCGGTCCTCATAGGCAGTTAAAGCGGCGTTGACGGCACCGTCGGGAAGACGGGTGCAGAATGCGATTACCGACTGCGCTCCGGGGAGAATGTCGGTGGGGTGCAGCCCCTTGGGGGCTGAGTTAAAACGCTCAATACTTGCAATGCCGACCTTTTCCTGATGGCATTCCGTCAGGATAAAGTCCTTAATCTGTTTTTCAAGGGTCGGAGCTCCCATTTTGTTTTCCTCCTTATTCCTTCCTTATATCCTTCTTCTTG